>NZ_JBCOSQ010000029.1:0-59829 GCF_040920905.1 Butyricimonas sp. RTP31003st1_G1_RTP31003_210430
GTATTGTTGTAACCATTCGGCTTGTGTGTCGATGGGGGCGGAGAAATTTCCGGCAAGTCCGGGAATCAAGGCGAATAAAGCACAAATTCCGGCTGTAATACCAAGAGATATTTTTAATGATTTAACAAGAACTTGTCGTTCAAAGCAGCCATTGAGAATTTTGTTCAGCGTGTATATGCCTAATAACGGGATGGTCACTTGCAGTACAACCAGCATCATCGAAGGTACTCTGAATTTATTGTACAAAGGAACATAATCATAGAAGAAACTTGATAATGCCATGAAATGACGTCCCCAACCCAAGAATAGGGCTAACAGGGATATACCCACGATCCACCATTTCATGGGGCCTTTTATCAAGATTAATCCTAGTACGAATAAGAAAATAGCGATAGCTCCCATGTACATCGGCCCGGCTGTAAATGCTTGAGGACCCCAGTATAAAGGCATTTGCTTGATCATTTGATCTGCATTCTGGGCTCCCGCGCTCTTTAAGAATTTGTAAGTCTCCGAGTTTTTGCTTAATGCCCCGGCCGAGGCTCCTCCTTTAAAGTTCGGGATCAACAGATTCAGGGATTCATCTATCCCGTAACTCCATGCTGTCGCGTATTCTTTATCCAAACCACCTTTGGTTTGGTTCTTTTGATTTAAAGTTAATTCCGAACCACCACGCATGGTATATTTACCATATTCCCATGTCGGCCATAAATGGTTCACGTTCGTAGCCCCGGCCAGTCCGGCAGCAACAATTAACAATATGGTTGTTTTCAAGAATGACGGTAGAGCCTTTTGTTTTATAGCCGTGTATAATTGAGCAATACCGTAGAATATCGTAATAAATGCCAGATAGAATGTGATTTGCGGGTGATTGGCCATAATCTCGAAAGAGAGTGTGATGCCAAACAGCACGGCTCCCAGCCATCGGTTCTTTCGAAAGGCATAAACAAGTGCCGCAAGAACAGCAGGCATAAGGGCGATAGCGGTCATTTTGGCATTATGTCCTACTTGAATGATTTGGAAATTATAGGAGCAGAGTCCAAATGCCAAAGCACCAACAATGGACAACCAAGGATTGACCCCAAATGCCAGCATAAGAAAGTAAAAACTGATGAAACCTAAGATTAAATCGGCTGCAGGCCGAGGACCAACGAATAGAAATTCGTAAATATTTTCCAGATAGTTTCCCTTGTAATAGGTACTGATCATGGTTGTGGGCATTCCACTGAACATGGAATTTGTCCAAAGCGGTTCTTCCCCGTTGTTTGCGGCCCGGTAATCTATCGTTTCTTTGGCGGCACCCACGAAAGAAGAGACATCCGATTGATTGACAACCTTTCCTTGTAACGTGGGATAGAAATATATAAAACCGATCAGGATCAATAATATAATTGCAAATAAATGGGGATAGAATGCTTTCAGTTTTAGCTGTTTCATTTTGAATCTTTTTTAAGGCCATGTTTATTCATCGACAAAAATAAAAAATATAATATGAAATCTTTACTACTCGATGAATAATTGCTATTTTTGTTTATCAAGAATTGAATTATGAAAGTGTTCATGTTATCAAATCCCGCCGCGATACATACTCAACGATGGGTAAGTGCGTTGGCTAAGCGGGGAGTGGAGATTATGTTATACAGTTTTTATCCTTGTGAAAAGGTTGACTATTATAGGGGGATTAAGCATGTACAGGTAAAATCGTTCTGGCAATCACGTGATAGTAAAGGGATCAAGGGTTTTATTTTAGTCAAATTATTTATTTATTACCGGGCGTTGATAAAAGACATCAGAAATTCTATTCAAATATTTCATCCGGATATCGTTCATGCTCACTATTTATCGGATAATGGTTTATTCGGGGCGTTGGCGGGTTTTCATCCATTCGTCGTTTCGGCATGGGGAACAGATGTATATGACTATCCCCGGCGTTCATGGAGCAGGGCTTGTGTGATTAAATATATATTGAAAAAGGCGGATCGGGTTTTGTCTACAAGCCACGTGATGGCCAAAGAACTTGCAAGATATACGGATAAAAAACAAATCCCTGTTACCCCATTCGGAGTGGATATGACATTGTTCAAGAGATTTCCAAAAAAGCATCAGGAGACAGATGGATTCGTGTTTGGAATTGTGAAAACTTTGGAATATGGGTATGGGATAGATACGTTGATTGATGCTTTTGCTTTGTTGTGTAAACGGCGACCAGATCTGAACTTGTGTTTACGGATCGTGGGAGAGGGAAGTGAGAGAGAAAAATTACAGTTACAAGCAATAAATTGGGGGTTGGCAGAAAAAATCATATTTGAAGGAAAGGTCGTACATGATCATTTGCCGGAAGTCATCAGTTCTTTTGATGTATTCGTGGCGCTTTCCCGGGCAGAAAGTTTTGGGGTTGCTGTAGTGGAGGCAATGGCCGTGGGCTGTCCTGTTGTTGTATCAGATGCTCCGGGATTCACCGAAATCGTGAAATCGGGAGAGTCCGGCCTTATCGTTGAACGTGAGAATCCACAACAAGCATCAGAGGCCATGGAAACCCTGGTAAATGATGAAACATTACGGGTTACCTTGGCTCAAAATGGAGAAAAGAGGGTTCGGGAATTATATGATTGGGATAAGAATGTGGAAGATATGATAGAAATATATCAAGAAATCATGGAGGAAAGAAATGTTTAAAGATATAAAGCAAGTCATGAAAGATTCGGTACTTTATGGTATCGGAAATGTGGCTGTCAAGCTTGTCGGTTTTATTCTGATTCCCCTTTATACGGATGCCGAATATTTCTCTACTGCTGATTACGGGTTGATGGGGTTATTGGAGGTGACATCACAAATTTTGATTGCGGTGATGGGACTTTCTTTATATTCCGGGTTGATCCGTTGGTATTGGGATGCCGAATATCGGGATAAACAAAAGACTATTTTTTTCACGACATTGTTGTTTACGATATTGACTTCTTTGTGTATCGGGAGCGTGTTGTGGTTAAATGTTGGTGAGTTATCGGCATTACTGGTACAGCAAGAAGGGTATTCTTTGGGAGGGGAACTTCCATATATTCTTCAATTACTGATATTGACTTCTATGTTGGGTGCAGTTGTTGAAGTTCCACAAAATTTATTGCGTTTACAACGTAAGCCTATCTATTATTCGTTAACGAATATCGTAAGATTATTTGTAACATTAGTTCTAACGATTTATTTTACAATTTCTTTACATCGGGGGGTATCAGGAGTGTATGAGGCGCAATTAGTCGGTATAGCTATACAATTACTTATGGTATTACCACTGGTTATTAAGAACAGTTCTTGTCGAGTAGACCGAAAGTGTACAATACAATTGCTGGCATATAGTTATCCGTTAGTTTTTCCCGCCATAGTAGGAAGTTTACTTACTGTTTTTGACCGTTATATAATAAATCATTTTCAAGGATTGGATGATGTCGGTTTCTATAGTTTGGGATATAAAGTAGGGAATACTCTTAAAGTTTTTATCGTGACATCCGTGCAATTGGCTTTAACGCCTTTGTTGATGAAGAAAATGAATGATCCGGATAATAAACAATTTTATTCAAAAGTATTGACTTATTTTTCTTTTGGTTTGATGTTTTGTGCTTTAGGCTTGAATCTGTTTTCGCGGGAGGGAATTGTTTGGGTGACAACTAATCCGGATTATATAGAGGCGCTTTACGTCATTCCTTTCGTGACCTATGCTATTTTTTTCAGTATGATGCGGGAATGTTGCATGATTGGGTTGCAAATTATGAAGAAGACTAAAATTATAAGTTATGTTATAGTTGGTATTACCATATTGAATTTTTTCTTGAATATGCTACTGGTGCCTTCAATGGGAATGTACGGGGCGGCTTTGGCTACAATGATAGTTCATGTAATTTCGTGGTTGGCATGTTATATATTTGCTCAACGGTATTACCCTATTCCCTATGAATTGTCGAAAGTGGGGAAGGTGCTTGTTGTGGGAACAATATTATACCTGATCGGTATATTATTTAATGAAACAGCTATTGGGATAAGTATATTGGTGAAATTGGTTATTTTGGGCGGATATCCGTTTTTGTTGTATAAATGGCATTTTTACGATAAGGATGAGTGGAATAACTTGAAAGGAGCATGGAAAAAATGGTCTGATCTGAGGCGATTGAAAGAGAACGTGAAAAATGTAAAATACCGGGAGTCATAGGACTATTTCCTATACCGGATGAATTAATTATATTTGTAAGAATCTTAAAATGGACAAATGATGGAAACAGAGCTTTTTAATAGGCAGTATATAATTTCAGAGAAAGAATTGGCTCTAGACGGGTGGAAACAGTTTTTGTTTGATAATTATCATGTTTACGTACATCCGAATCTGGATTATGTACATCAGGATGGGAAATATTTGTCTGTGGCAGTATTGGGTTATCTGTTTGACTATCGGAATACTGAATATACAAATGAAGATATTGTAAAGAGATTATCGGAATCTGTTGACGTGGAAGATTTGATGCGGCAACTGGATCAATATTGCGGTCATTTTATTGTACTTTGTAAAGATGCTGTGGGGGTAAAAATTATACCGGATGCTTGTGCGCAGCGAATCCTTTATTATAAGGATTCTTTTGACGTTTTTGCCTCTCAAGTGAAATTAATAGAACATTTTTTCCCCTTGGAAGATGTTGTAGACCCGGAGGCAAAAGCATTTTTTAATTCATCGGTTTATAAATATCGATTATATGCGATCTCCAACAAGACTTGGAAACAAGGAATATTTCGTTTAATGGCAAATTCCTACCTGGATGTGACTGCACGTAAAGTCGTGCGTTTCTTCCCGGCACAGCCTATTCAGAGACAAGCCTTGCAGGATGTTGTGGAACAGGTGATTCCGATGTTTAAAGGATATATCGAGGCGATAGCGAAACGTTATAAAAAAGTAGTGATCCCCGTGACGGCTGGCTTTGATAGCCGAATGGTTTTTGCCGCTAGTCTTGGTTTGAAAGAGTGTACTTATTTTATTTATAAACATCCTTCTTTTAAAGAAAACCACCCGGATCTGGTTATTCCTAAAAAGTTGACAGAATTAGTTGGGAAATCATTTCAAGTGTTCCGGTATTCGCCAGAGGTCGATCCTATTTTGAAAGAAGTGTATAAGAATAGTGTTGATTATGCCAGAGATCGGACAGCGGCAATGATTCTTTCGGGAAACGGAACTTATTTTAAGGATGCAATAATGTTAAATGGTAATTTAGGAGAGATTGCCCGTAGTTACTACAATTATACAGAGAATGTATCGGGAAGGGAGCTTGCGGCGTTGATGGAGTGTAGAAACTATCCTTATGCCGTACGGGAATTGCAAGCATGGTATGATACGAATCGTCCTCTTTTTAAAGCAAATCATTTAAATGCGCTGGATATGTTGTTTTGGGAGTTGGATTGGGGACCTTCGACTGCACAGTCAAAACAGGAATGTTGGATTGCTTCGGAAGTTTGCTCACCTTTTAACTCCCGAATAATGTTGACAACATTGCTGAGTGCCGATGCAAAGTATCGGGTAAAAGAGTCTTGTCGGGTATTTAGAGAAGTGATTAATCATTTTGCAGGTAAAACAATAGACTTGCCTGTGAACCCGACGGGGAAACATAAAATTATAGCCATGATGAAATGGCTGGGTATTTATTTACCTTACCGGAAATTTCGAATGAATGTGCGTTAATGTGTTTATTTGAATAATAGAATAATATCTTCGGAGCATGAAAATACTGATGGTTTTAGAGAACCAGTTCCCGGATGACGAACGGGTTGAGAAAGAGGCGTTATCCTTGATAAAAGCCGGACATGAAGTCCATTTGTTGTGTGCAACGCTAAAAAAAGAACGTGTCGGGGATGAAAATTATAAAGGAATCAGGTTACATAGAGCCTTGTCGACATCTTTCCTATATAATAAAGCGAAAATTGCCTGTCTGCGCTTGCCCTTCTATTTTATGTTTTGGAAGAAACAGGTCGGGAATTTATTGTGTGCGGAGACTTTTGACGTGATTCATATACATGACCTACCCTTAGCTGAGGTTGGATATTGGGCAAAAAAGAAATTCGGGATAAAATTTGTTTTGGATAGTCATGAGAATTATCCTTATATGTTGGATATGGCTCCCTACACGAAAGGGATAGCCGGGAAGTTGATGTATTCTTTTGATGCTTGGAAACGCTATGAACGGGAGATGATAGGCAAGGCGGATATTGTTATTACGGTATGTAAGGAGATGTCTGACCGGATGAATGATCTGGTTCCACGGACATATTATCACGTGGACAATACGATTAGTATGGAGTTGTTTCCCCGTCCGGAACCACACCCGACGACAGCAGGAAAGATACGTTTACTTTATGTTGGGGGAATCACTTATCACCGGGGATTACAAAATGTGATCAAGGGATTGGCATTGATAAAGGATAAATCTAAGTACAGTCTTGACATATATGGAAAAGGGGCCTATGCCGGAGAGATAAAGGATTTGGTATTAGCACTTGGTTTAGAAGAGATGGTACATTTCCCCGGGTATTTGAAGTTTCCGGTAGAAGCCGTTAAGATGTGCGCCTATTCTTTGGGAGTAATATCGAATCTGCGTTCGGTACAGACCGACTGTTCTTCTCCGAATAAGATATACCAGTACTTTTATTATGGTTTACCCGTGCTGGTGAGCGATATGAATAGTGTTGGGAATATTGTACGAGAGCATCAAGTTGGAGTGGTGTATAAAGATAATTCTCCGGAAGACTGTGCCCGGAAATTAGAGCAGCTGGTAACCTTGGATTTGGAAGATATGGCAACTCGGGCTCACAAATTGTGTTTGGAGCAATATAATTGGGATGTTTCTGTTAAACAGTTAATAGCAGCTTACGAATCTATTCGTTGAAGTTCCCGGATAATGATATGTCCGGCTTGTCCATCCCCGTACAGAGGAGAAGAAAAAACGTCTTTTGTTGTATGTTTAAGTTGCTTGTAGCTGTTTAAAATATCTTCGTATCTCCAACCCGTAATGATATTGGCTCCTTGTTCAACCAGTTCAACCCATTCCGTTTCAGTTCGGAGAGTGATACAGTATTTTTTGAAAAAATAGGCTTCTTTTTGTAAACCACCACTATCCGTGGCAACAAGAGAACAGTGTTTTAGCAGATAAACCATCTCCAGGTAGCCTACGGGGTCCACCAGTTGGAGGCGGGTTTGTTTAAAATTGAAATTCAACTCTTGTAATTTTTTACGGGTACGGGGATGAATAGGAATAACGACAGGCATTTCCCGTGCAATCTCTTCAAGAGCAGCGATAATAGATTGTAAACGTTCGGGAGAATCCGTGTTTTCAGCCCGGTGCAAAGTAGCTAAAATAAAATGTTCCGGAAGTAAAAAATCAGGATGTTTGGCTTTATTGGCATAAAAAAGTGCGGCATCTTGCATGACATCACCACAATTCAATAATGTACAAGGAAATTGTTTAAAGCCTTCTTGGTGTAAATTTTTAATAGCTTGCTCTGTGGGACAAAACAATACGGAACTTATCCTATCCGTGAGAATTCGGTTGATCTCTTCCGGCATATTCATATTGTATGAACGTAGTCCGGCCTCGATGTGTGCAACCCGGATATGTAATTTACTTGCTGCCAAGGCTCCGGCCAGTGTGGAATTTGTATCCCCATAAACGATCACCCAATCCGGCTGTTCCGTTAATAGGATAGATTCAATCTTTTCGAGCATCTGGCCCGTCATTGCTCCATGCGTCATTCCGTTGATATTCAAATTATAGTTGGGTTTGGGTATACACATCTCTTCAAAGAAAATATCAGACATATTCGTGTCAAAATGTTGTCCCGTGTGAACGATAACTTCCTGTATATCCGGGAAACTACTGATGGCTCGACTGACCACGGCTGCTTTTATGAATTGAGGGCGTGCGCCTATGATGGTAACTATTTTCATGTGGTGAATTATGATTTCTTATTTCCGTAATAATTTTTTGAAAATCCTTTTACTTCCTTTCCGAGCAAGGCATTCCAGCCTCCCCAGAGTAACCCGAAGCCATAAGCGAAGACTTGGATGAGCAAAGTAATGATGGAGAGGAAGGCAACAATGATGTTCCGGTATCTGAAAAGTGACTGGAAAAAAGCAAACAAGCAAACAAGCATTAATCCGTAGTCAACAATATTCCATACAAAATGTACGGGAGGATAGTTTTGTCCTGTGAAAAAGGTGCATAATTCCAAAACGACTAATCCAACGATTAATAGGGCCGGGAGCAGGTGAATCGGTTTTAGCGTATGTGGATGGCGTCTGGATAAATTGATGCGTGCAACTCCCCAGTTAAAGATTTGGCGGAAGAACTTGGGTATACTTGTGCGGCGTTTATGATAGACATAAGCATCTGCGATTAGCCCCACTTTAAAACCGGCATTGTATATTCGCATGGAATAATCCATATCCTGACCATGACGCAATCCTCCCATACCTCCAATCATGTCATATACTTTTCTGGATATTCCCATGTTGAAACTTCTAGGATAGAAACGCCCCACGTGCTTTTTATTTCCCCTGGTTCCTCCTGTTCCGATAAATGAGGTCATGGAGTAATTAATCGCTTTCAGTAGGGGAGAAAAAGAGGGATGACAGGTGTCCGGGCCTCCGAATGCGTCATAATGATGTTCGTTTTGGGTCTTCTCAATTTCAGCCAGCCATTGAGGGGGAAACATACAATCGGAATCTACAAAGATAAAATACTCTCCTTGGGCTTTACTCATGCCGTAATTTCTGGCAGCTCCGGGACCTTGATTTTGTTGGTATATCGCTCGTATTTGAAGTCCGCTGGCAGAGTGGTATTGTTCGATGAATTCCTTGAATCCGTCTTTCGAACCGTCATCCACGAATAATAATTCAAAAAGACACCGATTCCCTTCGAGCTTTTCTGCGCTTTCAAGGAGTTCTTTCACTTCTTCCAGACGGTTATATACGGCAATGATGATAGAGTATTTCATGATCTAGTTGTATTTATTATAATCGTGTATACCTGAATGCCAGTTCCTTGTTTGTAATATTTATTGGATTTATTTCAAACCGTGAAAAATTGTCACGGTTTGAAGATAAACTTAATTACGTTCTTCGAATAGCTTAATGCTTTCTTTTTTGTCATAATCATGTTTTTAATAGTAAGCTTCGATGTTATCTTCTACTCGTTTGTGTATGAACTCCTGTTCCCAGATAGCCAGTCCCAGGATGATCCAGATAAAATTGTAGTGCCACCGGAGTTTCGGATGTGCCGGGTAATCCAGAATATAGCGGATATAGTCATAATTGAATATTCCCTGTTTCTCGATATATTCTTTTGTAAGAATCTTCTCGGCTGTATCTTTTAAATCCTTTTTGAATTGTAGATACGGGTTCACCGTGAATCCCCATTTCTTTTTCGTGATAATCTTGGGGGGAAGATATGGTTTCATGGTTTCCCGGAAAAGATTTTTAGTCTGGTTATTTTTGATCTTCATCTCCACGGGGAGAGTAAAGCCGAAGTCTACCAAATCCCGATCAAGGAAAGGAATTCGTTCCTCAACCGAATGGGCCATGGACATCCGGTCATCCGTAAGCAAATAATCGTTTACCATTTTGGATTGAAATTCGGCATATAGCACTTGATCCAATCCGTTCTGGTGGCGTACGGATTCAAAAATCTTGTCAAATTCCTTATGTACCTTGAATTGTTCTATTTCTTGCTGTTTCAAGAACGATTCCGAATAGATATTCTTGTAGAAAGGGTTATCGAAATCCCACGTGTTTCGCAGGATGAGGTAAAAGCGCTCCACGTTCCCGATAGACAGTAACATTTGTACGCCCCGGCGATATTCGTCGTAACGTAATGATTTAGAATTGTTCTGAAGACGGAAGATGAAATCCGATTTCCAGCGTAACATACGTTGTAGCCATTGTGGAGTATGGTGATGCCAGTTTTTGAACGGGTAAATGAATTTATGAATATCATATCCGGCAAATAGTTCGTCTCCGCCTAGCCCTCCGAGAATAACCTTCACGGTTGGGTGGACAAAAGCCGACATATTGAATCCCTGCAATAGATTAATTTTAGGTTCCTCTGCATGCCAGATTACTTTCGGCATTTGTTGCATCGGATTCATCGATAGGCTCAACGTGTGGTGATGCGTGTGAAAGTGATCGGCGATTTGTTGGGCATCGGGAAATTCATCCGTGGGCTCATTAAACCCTAGGGTAAACGTGTTGATCTCGGGAACACCCAGTTCATGCATTTTCTGCACGATCGTTGAGGAATCCAGTCCGCCCGATAGATACACGCCGACTGGAACATCACTGACCAACTGGCGTTTCACTGCCTGTTTGATCAATTCGTTCATTTTCTCTTTCGCCTCGTTTTCCGTGATGGATCGATCGATGTTCACAGCCAGCTGCCAGTAGCGTTTTACCGTGAACAGACCGTTTTCAAACACGGCAAAGTGAGCCGGGGGAAGACGTTTGATGCCTTCAAAAAGAGTCTCATTCCCTTGCGTGTAACGCAAGTTCAAGTGTATATGTAAAGCCTTTAAATTTAATTTCCGTTCATATTTCGGGTGTAGGATAATGGATTTCTGTTCGGAACCGAAAACTAATATACCATCTTTAAGGAAATAGTGTAGAGGTTTAGTTCCGAAATGATCCCGTGCGAGAATCAGGCGGTTATTGTTTTGATCCAGTAGGGCAAAAGCAAAAATACCGTTTAACTTGTTGAAGAATCCGGTTCCGTACTCCTCGTAAAGATGAACCAGAACTTCTGTGTCGGTAGCGGTATAGAACACGTGTCCCTTGGATTTGAGTTCTTCCCGGATTTCTTCGTAGTTGTATATCTCCCCGTTAAAAATGACACAAACACTTTTGTCTTCATTAAAAATAGGTTGATTGCCACACGTGGAGACGTCGATAATGGACAAACGCCGGTGTCCGAGAGTGAAATCCCGGTAGGTATATATAGATTGATCATCCGGCCCCCGATGTTCAATCGTGGTCAGCATTTCCGACATGAGTTGAGTGTTATCTGTATCCCGTTCGAATATTCCGGCTATTCCACACATATTACAAGAGTTTGTTTATACAAAAGTATTATTTTTTCCCGTTTTTATTATAAACGATTCAGTTTCTTTAATGCCGTGAACTTGTGGCGATACATTTTTAAAATATTGGAAATACGGTCATAATGATGGAATTTCTCGCTAAAAAGGCGTAATTCCTCTTTTCCGGTGATTCGATAGAGAATTAGGAGTTGCTGGCGAACAAGTCTGAGATAACCGATCGTGCAGGGGTCATCTTGTGGATAACCGGAAAGATCGCAGCGATTGAATCGAGGCCAGAACCCCATGTCAAACAGAGGAAGTTGACGGGTAAGACCTTCTATTCCTTCATTAAACAGCCGAAGAGCGAGCGCGTACCCGTTGGGGTCCTTGTTTTCGGGAACTGCACGAATGTAATCGTATAAACCGAAAAGGCAAAAGCCATGGCCATCCAGTACTCGTGTCGGACACTCTGCCACGTATTCTTCGTAAAAGGTTTCTCCCTTTTCTCGGTCTACGGAAACCCCTCCGACTGTTATATCCTTCGTGAAAGGAATTAATGCTTGAGTTGCAACCTTCAAGTAGGCATCATCCTCTGTAAGTTGCCAGGCTCTCAATAGCATGGATATTCCCCTACTTTGTGCGAAGGCGGATTTCCAAGGTTGATAAACATGGTATTCGGGTTTAGGCACGTCGGTTAGCCAATAACAACCGAGTTCTGTATGATCTGTCCGATTGTTCATAAACCAGTCTGCAATGCGAAGAAAATGAGCCCTTTTCTCTTCGGAATGTGTCTTTAACCACGAGTGGAATATGGCTAACCCGTACTGTCCGATAGAAATAGGATAGTAGTGCAGTTTTGTATCTTCCACGTCAATATAAGTCGTGTTCAAGGGGACTCCATTTTTGTCGAAAGAGTGAATTAGACGATTGAGCTTAGCTATGTCCTCGTCAAATTTGATGTAATAATAGCCTAGCGTTTCAGATTGATTCTCCATGTTAATTTCGATCTTGCGGTTCGTGTTGAAATCTCGCAAAAGTTTACGTAACATGAAAATAGCTTTTTTAAGCTTCATGGCGGGCTAAGATTTGGGTTAAAGACTGGGTTAAGGACTTTCTCGAATAACGGTTGACTACATTGTCCTCTTTTATAGGAGATTGTGGATCAAAATTATTCAGTAAGGAGGTTAGAAATTGAAACATACCTTCTTCATCGTCATATTCGAATGTTTTCCCGGCCTTACAAACTTGAATGATGGCTGCGGCATCACCATCGGTGGGACCGAGGCAAAGAATAGGGGTTCTGGAGCCGATATACTCGAAAAGCTTGCCCGTGAGATTACCTTTACTCCCTTCGATATTGGGGATAATGAGTAATAGAACAGAAGAACTCTTCATGTATTTGATGGCATTTGCGTGAGCTACGAATGAATGGATTTCTACGAAATCTCCCAGTTGTTCCGAGAGTTTTTGAGCTATACCCTGATCCACTTTACCGACAAAACGTAGTTTGAGTTTTCCTGATGTGGAAAGTCTTTTAACTGAATGGATAAAGGAATCAATCGTGTAGTCAGCCGCCAAAGTCCCCGTGTAGGTAATTGTGAAAACATCTTCCTTTGGAATAGTTAGGTCGAAATCCTCGGCATCGAATCCATTAGCGATAACTTTTATTTTAGAGGCTTGAATGGCCGGAGATTTTGCTGCCAGTTGCTTTTTGATGTAGTCGCTTACCGTGATTACCTGATCTGCATCCAGAAGAACATTTCGTTCATATTGCCGGTCAATCGCTTTTGCAATGGGAGTTGGGTACATCTTATTATAGTAATAGATGTCAGTCCATGGGTCTCGAAAATCAGCAATCCAATGCAGATGGAAACGCTTTTTTAGTTTTTGTCCGACCAGATGGGTTGACATAGGCGGGCCCGTTGTGATGACGGCATCTATTTTTTCTTCCTGAATAATTTGGATTGCTTGGTGATAAGCGTGTTTATTCCAGCCTCTCCGGGCATCCGGTAGAAAGAAATTACCCCGGATAAAACGGGCAATCTTCTGTTTTAGACTGGGACTCCCTTCATTGACGAATCCGCTATACGGGGCACTTTGGGCTTTAGTCAGTTTTTTATAATATTCATATATACCGGAACAATCCGTTCGATACACGATTTGTCCGGCTCGTACATCTTGTTCCAGCGTGTGGTCTTTTATGGGATATTCAGCCTTTTCCGGATCAACCGTGATAATGATCGGATCATAACCAAATTCCGGAAGGTATTTCGAGAACTTCAACCAGCGTTGAACTCCCGGTCCTCCTGAAGGTGGCCAATAATAGGTGATGATCAGAATCTTTTTCACGGTGATATCTCTATCGGTTAAAGAATTTACGAATTTGTTCGATGATGTACTCTTGCTCTTCCGCTTTCATTTCCGTGTGCATCGGCAGCGATAGTACCTCTTCGCTTAATTGTTCAGCAACGGGGAATGTTCCTTGCCCTTGTCCCTTTTTAGCATAAGCCTCTTGCAAATGCAAGGGGATAGGATAATAAATCATGCTGGGAACATCATGTTCTGCCAAGAAAGATTTCAACTCATCCCGTAGGTGATTTTCAACCCGGATGGTGTATTGATGGAACACGTGTGTGCTATTAGCAGCCCGTTGTGGAAGGATAATTCCTTTTACTGTTGCTAACCCTTTGTCATAATGTTCAGCGGCTTGATTACGGGCGGCTGAATATTCATCGAGGTATTTTAGTTTTACATCCAAAATAGCAGCTTGCATGGTATCCAAACGAGAGTTACATCCCACGACACTATGGTGATATTTGATCTTTTGCCCGTGATTGGCAATCATGCGGGCCCGTTCGGCTAATTCGTGATCTCGGATGAATAAGGCTCCACCGTCCCCGTAACATCCTAAGTTTTTGGAGGGGAAGAATGAGGTTGTACCAATATCCCCAATACATCCGGCTTTTTGTTGGAGACCGTTACTGAACGTGTAAGTGGCCCCGATAGCTTGTGCCGTGTCTTCTACCACGTAAAGTTTGTGTCGGCGGGCTATATCCATAAGCGGTTCCATGTCTGCGCATTGGCCGTACAAGTGAACAGGAACGATTGCTTTCGTGCGGGGGGTAATTTTTTCTTCTATTTTGGTAACGTCAATCGTGAAACGATCTGCCACACAATCCACGAAAATAGGTTCTAACCGTAAAAGGGCAATCACCTCGGCTGTGGCCACGTAAGTATGAACAGGTACAATCACCTCGTCCCCGGGTTGTAACCCGAGAGCCATTAAAGCAATTTGTAGGGCATCCGTGCCGTTGGCACAAGGAACAACATGTTCTACTTGATTATATTCTGCGAGATGTTGGGCGAAAGTCTTCACTTGGGGGCCGTTAATGAAAGCCGTGGTGTCAAGTACTTCCTGTATGGCGTTATTTATTTCCTCCCGGATGCGTTCATATTGTCCGTTAAGGTCAACCATCGTGATTTTCATTGTGATATAAAATTAGATTTATTCTTCTATTTTTTGAACTAACCCGTTTTGTAAATGATAGCGTTGTTTGCTTTCCGGACATTCGGCTATTCCCTTTTCGTCAAAATGAAGACGATGCCCGTATTCACTCATCCAACCGATTTGTTTAGCCGGATTACCAACTAACAAAGCGTATGCAGGAACAGTTTTTGTTACAACGGCCCCGGCTCCGATGAAGGCGTAAGCCCCAATGTCATGCCCGCACACGATCGTGGCATTGGCTCCGATGGTAGCCCCTTTGCCCACGTGCGTTTTGGCATATTGACTTTTCCGGTTTACTGCACTACGAGGATTGGTCACGTTCGTGAATACGCATGATGGACCCAAGAAAACATCATCGTCACAAGTGACTCCCGTGTACACGGATACATTATTCTGTACTTTTACTTGGTTCCCGAGAACTACCTCCGGGGATATGACGACGTTTTGCCCGATGTTACAATTCTCTCCGATCCGGCAATTACTCATAATGTGGGAGAAATGCCATATTTTAGTTCCTTTTCCGATTGTTGCGCCCTCGTCTACGATGGCGGTCTCGTGTACGAAATAATCTTTCATATCTGAATCATTTTACTGGCAAAGATAGTTTTTCTATTAAAGTATTGAAAGAAACGGGGGTGATGTTTTTCTTTCGAGGAAATAAAAAAGCCGCCTTGACGGGCGGCTTTTTCGGTTTGTGGTTTAGGTTACTAGTAAAATTTGTATCTTGTATCAACCACTCCGGCATTCTTCACTAAAGCGGGGAGAATCAAACGGAACTTGGTGTATAGATTCGTTTGTTCGATACTTCTCTTGGCAGCTTCAATTTGTTCGGGAGTAACTGTTTCAACAGTTTTAGAGTTTACAACCACAACATAAACTCCTTGGTTACCGATGATCGGTTTAGAAATTTCGTTTTCTTTCATTGTAACAACTTCGGCAGTCAGCACGGGTTCGATACCAACTCCGGGAACTTGGAATGAACTGAAACTAACATCCGTGGCATCCATTACCTCTGCATTGGCTTTTTGGGCAACAGAAAGTAAACTTTCACTTCCGGAAATAGCATTGGTCAATTCCTTGGCAATGATTTCGCCCTTCTTTTTACGGATAAGTTCTGTGCGGATAGCTGCAGAAACAGAGTTCAGAGGTGCGATACCTTCTTCTTGAATTCCGGTTAGAACCACAACAGAGAATTTGTCTCCAGCCTCAAAGATCGGCGATTTCTCTTTGGTCGTCAGGATGAAACCCGGTTTTTCAGCCATATAAGCCTCGCGGATAATATCTCTTGCGTTATCAATGCCTGCAATCTGATAATCGTTTTTACCTAAGTTTGCGATACGTTTGGTTTGATTATTAGCAGTTAAAGCTGCCTCAAAATCTTCTACGGTATTGATATTGTTTGCAAAAGTACGTGCGTCGTTATAAATCTTGTTGATCGTTTGTTGAGACGGGGTAATTTCTTTTGCAACGATTCCGATTTGTACCTTATCAACAGGTTTTGATCTGTCTGTTACTTGCAAAACATGGAAACCGTAATTTGATCTTACCACTTTCACCTCGTTTTTGTTAGAGAAGAACGCTGAATCAGCAATTGGTTGGAGCATCTGATCTTGGGTGAACCATCCGAAATCCCCACCATTTACAGAAGTATTCTGATCGGCAGAATATTGTCTTGCTAAAGCATCGAAATCTCCGCCTTTACGGATTAAGCCTGCTAAACTATCGGCTAATTTCTCTGATTGAGCCATATTGTTTGATGCGATCAAGATATGACGGGCTCTTACTGAGTCGGGTAATACACGGCGGTCGGCAACACGAACGATATTGTAAGCGTTATCTTTCAGATAAGGTCCGAATACGGCATCGCTCTTTTCCGTGAACAGGAATTCATCCAGTTCCTCGTTATCCAATTCTCCCTTTTTATAATATTTGGGTTGGAATCTTTTTTCAGATGAAAGGTTAGCGAATTCAAGCACGTTCTTTGCTTCTGCAAATTCGGGTTTCAAGTCATTCACCCAGTCTTCCGTTTCTTTAATGTCTTCGGCTGAGGCCGTGATGTCAAAATTCACGTAAGCAATTTGTCTGGCTTCTTCGCGTTCAAACAAATATTTGTGTGAATTATAATAATCTTTGATCTCGTTAGCTGTTACTTTTACTGCAGAGTCGCTAACCGTGTTGTAGCTTTTCATGATAAAGCTGATGTCAGCTGTCGTTGCTGCACTTTCTGCAAGTTCTTTGGCTTGAGCATCTGTTACAAACAAGCTTTTTGCTAACAGAGTATTATATTTTTCTTGTTTACGAGCCGTGTTTACTTGCTCTTCCATGTTCAACCAATATTCCTTTTGCGGGGTCCCGGCAGGAGCTTCGATCAATTGTTTGATGATCAGACGGGCTCTTTCTTTGTCTACCTGTCCCGTGTTAGGATCTGCGAATAACTGGCTGACAGCCGGGTTCATGTTGCTCCCTAATAAGAAATCGTATAACTCGTCACCGCTAACGTCCAAACCTAATTCCTCGTATTCCTTGTTCAGAATGATTTCGGAAACAATCTGATTCCAGGTATTTTCCCGGATCATTCTTTGTTGCTCATCCGTTAAGGCAGATAAACCGTTCATGCTTTTGATGAAATCTTCATTCTTCATAATCTTTTGTTGATATTCTTGAATGCCGATAGTTTCACCTCCAACTTCTCCAACTTTGTTTCTGGAACGATTGATAAGGCTGGCGCCAGAGCTAAGAGCATCACCAACAATAAACGCCACGAGGGCTAATCCAATCACGATACTAACAAGTACTCCACCGCGATTTCTAATTTTTTGTAACGTTGCCATTTATATTAAAATTTTATGTTTCTACACACGAATTTATTCTATTTTTCGAGGGTACGAATATATAAAATGGATTGGTTTTATGCAAATAAATTTCAATCCCTTTCGTTTATTGCCCTATTCCTTCTTTTTCGTTTCCTTTTTTGTCTCTTTTTTCGTTTCCTTTTTTGTTGCCTTCGGGGCCGCTTTTTTTGTTGTCTTTTTTGTCGTTTTTTTCTTACTGTCCCCTCCCTTTGCAATGATCTCCATGGTTTCCTCAAAGGTTAATTTGTCTGCTTCTTTTCCTTTGGGAATCTTATAGTTCACTTTGTTGAACGTGATGTAAGGTCCAAAACGTCCGTTAAGAATTTGTACTCCGTTTTCAAACTCTTGGATCTTCCTATTTTTTTCGATTTCTCGTTTCTCGTTGATTCGTTCGATAGCGGTTTCAAGAGTTATTGTTCCCGGATCGTCAACGCCTTTTTTCAAGGAAACGAAAAGTTGATTATGCTTGATGTAAGGTCCAAAACGACCGATGCCGACACTGACAGGTTTCTCTTCGAATTCACCCAGTTGACGGGGAAATTTGAACAAGTCTAAAGCTTCTTCCAAGGTAATGGTTTCCATCAGTTGCCCTTTGAGCAGCCCGGCATAACGTACGGATTCTCCTTCACCAATCTGAGCCATCGGTCCAAAACGTCCGATTCGTACGGAAACGGTTTCTCCTGTTTGTGGATCTTTACCAAGTTCCCGGGCTCCCGTGTTTCGTTCGGATTCTTTCAACGTTTTCTCCACGTTAGCATGGAAAGGTTGATAGAATGTTCCGATCATGGATTGCCATTCAACCTCTCCTTCGGCAATGTGGTCAAGGGCATCCTCGGCATTTGCCGTGAAATTATAATCCATGATATTCGTGAAATAATTGGAAAGGAAATCCGTCACGACCATTCCGATATCCGAGGGAAACAATTTCTTCTTTTCCGCACCGAATATCCGGCTGATCTTCTTGACTTTTATATCTTGTCCTTTAAGGTCTATCTGGTCTAGTTGACGTTCTGTACCATCCCGGCTTTCCCGTAAGATATATCCCCGGTTCTGGATTGTGGTAATCGTGGGTGCGTATGTTGACGGACGTCCGATTCCCAAAGCTTCCATTTTCTTCACGAGACTGGCCTCCGTGTAGCGGGGGGGATGCGTCGTGTATTGTTCTAAGGCTTGAATCAGGGAACGTTGTAACTGGTCTCCTTTATGTATTGCAGGTAATAAGGCCGCTTCATCGTCTTCTTTCTCGTCATCGAAAGATTCCATGTACACTTTGAGGAAACCATCGAAAACGATCACTTCACCCACGGCCTCGAACGTGTGTTTCTCCCCGGTAATGGCGATCGTTATGGTCGTTTTTTCCAGTTCGGCCTCTGCCATTTGGGAGGCGAGAGTCCGTTTCCGGATTAACGAGTAAAGTTGCTGTTCATTCTTGTCTCCGCTGATCGATTCCTTGTCCATATAGGTCGGGCGAATGGCCTCGTGAGCCTCTTGCGCTCCTTTCGTCTTCGTGGCGAAATTCCTGGGTTTGGAATATTTTTCTCCCAGCGTGTTGCAGATAACGGTTTTTGCCGCACCGATAGCCAGTTGGGATAGGTTCACGGAGTCTGTTCTCATGTAGGTGATGTGTCCCTGTTCGTATAGTTTCTGGGCCACGGCCATTGTCTGTGAAACAGAGAATCCCAATTTGCGGGATGCCTCCTGTTGTAGCGTGGATGTCGTGAACGGTGGTGCCGGTTTACGGCTACTCGGTTTTGTCTCGACATCACTTACTGAAAATGCCGCTTTCTTGCAATGTTCCAGAAAGTGAACCGTCTCTTCCTGCGTGGAGAAACGTTCGGATAATTCTGCCTTTAAAGGGATCGAATTACCATTTGCGTCTTGGGTTTCGAATGTTCCGGTAACCTTATAATATTTTTGTTCAACGAAATGGTTAATCTCCCGTTCCCGTTCAACGATGAGTTTTACGGCAACGGATTGAACCCGTCCGGCTGACAAGGAAGGTTTCACTTTTTTCCATAGGACCGGTGACACTTCGAATCCGACCAGTCTGTCAAGAACCCGGCGGGCCTGTTGGGCATCCACGAGGTTTTTATCAATGTCCCGGGGATTATTGATCGCGTGTAAAATAGCATCTTTCGTGATTTCGTGAAAAACAATCCGTTTCGTGTTCTCCTTCTTCAACCCCAGAACTTCGAATAAATGCCAGGCAATAGCTTCTCCCTCGCGGTCCTCATCGGAGGCTAACCAAACCGTTTTGGCTTCCTTGGCAAGTTGTTTCAGTTCTTTTACAATCGCTTTCTTGTCGGGTGATATTTCATATTTTGGTTGGAAATTATGTTCTATATCAATCCCCAAATCTTTTTTTTCAAGATCCCGGATATGTCCGAAACTAGATTTTACAACATAATTCTCTCCTAAAAAACGTTCAATAGTCTTGGCTTTAGCCGGAGACTCGACAATTACTAAATTTTCAATCATATACGATTTTCTTTTACATTTCCGTTTCCTTCCGAAACGGATTTATCGCTTTTTTTAAGCTGTTCGTCCTAAAATTAGGGTGCAAACTTACGTAAAACAATTGAAAATGAAAAACTCTACCCATTTTTTAGTAAAAAACTCTCTCCAAAATAGCGAAGAGGATGTTCCTTAGAAACATCCTCTTCGTGCATATTATTATAAGTATTCCGGAGTTTATTTCCCCGTGTTCGCTTGAACTATTTTTTGCCAACGGGCTTTTTGCGTGTCATTTGCTTTTGCCAATGAACCGGATAAATAGTAAGCTATCATTTGAGAATCTTTTCCCAGTTTCGGGAGTTCTTTCTCGCAAGCTGTCAAGATCTTGTCAATATTTTCTGTCTTCACAGCCTTTGCGATGGCTAAAGAAGACAGTAAGGTTTTCTCGTTTGATAATTTCAGTGCTTTTACTTCCCGTCCGATAGCGTCTAAACGTTTTACATCGGTTTTTTGACCACGTCCGGCGATAACCATTAATATTTCACGGAAAAGACCTTCACTCAAACGGCTATCTACTTTCTCCTTGCCAATGGTTTCGTTGAATTTGCTCCGGTTGTCAGTCAAGAATTTTGCCGCTTCTGAATCTTTTGGGCTTAATTCACTATTACCAAAAATGAACCAGTAATCTTCTGATAATTTTTCTTCATCGGTAGAAATTTTCAATAATTCGTCTACGATGGCTTTTGCGTTCGGATCGTAATTAGCTACCATCACTTGAGCGTATTGAGATAAAAATGCTTTATCTCTATTACCGCTATTGTATTTTGCATCTAAAGCTCCTAAAGCTTTGTTGTCATCGAAAGATTCCTTCACTCTCTCGATGAATTTCTCACCTTCACCACCACCGACAAGTTTATGACGAATGGTACCGTCCGGATTTACGATCACGAAAGTTGGGTAGGCACGAACACCGAATTTTTTTGCTAGTTCAGGACCTTCTCCTTTTTCCATATCATATTTTAAGCAGATGAAGTTCTGATTTAGGAAATCTCCCACGTTTTCTTGTTTGAATACGGTTTCTGACATATACTTGCAAGGGCCGCACCAAGTCGTGTAGCAGTCAATGAAAAGTTTACGTCCTTGTTGTTTTGCCATTTTCAAGGCATCTTCATAACTTAACTCGTAGAAATATACACCAACATGTGCTGCAACCTTGAATTTTTCAAAGAAGTTGGTCATGTAGGCTTTCCCGTTTTCCGGGCTATTGGCAATGAATTTATCTCCTAATGTTACGATACGCCCGGCTTCGGCTTTGTTCACCTTGGAACTGATCGAGTTTAAGGCGTTTACGATAGACCATAGTTCTTCGCTCTTGGTTTCTGCTGCTTGTTCAGCGAGAGAAATAATTTTATCCACGTTCTGGTCAATCGTGGCTTGAGCCAACTCGATCTTGCTCATCAATTGATCTTTATTCTCCAAATCGATATTGGTTAATTCTTGGCGAATTTGCTCAAGTGTCTTAGCGGGTTCTTTTGCGTTACGGCGAGTAGTATTATCAATAGCTTGACTATAATTACCATAAAGGTAAGCATCTACTTTCTCTTTGCCGATGTTTTTATTGAACACGGCAAGGTTATTTACGACAAGTTTGAAATTATCAGAACCGTAAGGACTTTCTTCGAGAATAGGCCAGAATTCTTTTTTCATTTTATCCTTGTCTTTCAGTATTTTATTCAACTCTTCGCCTACTTTTTCGCTTTTTGCTTGTTCATAAGCATCGTTCAATGCGATCTGGTAAGCCATGAGTTGTTTCTTGTTCATTTTCCCTTTCTCGTATAATTTGTTCAAATAATCGAGAGAGGTCTTTTCGTTCAGTCCTTTTTCAACTCTTGCAATGAATCCTTCCAGATCCCCGCCGCCAACCACTTTGTGTTGTACCGATCCATCGGGACGAAGAATCAAGAACGTCGGGTAGGCTCTGACTCCAAATTTTTTACCCAGTTCAGGGCCTTCTCCTTTTTCCATATCAAATTTCACGCAAACAAATTTAGGATTGAAAAATTCTCCGGCTTTTTCCTGCGGGAAGATGGTTTCTGACATGTACTTGCAAGGACCGCACCATGAGGTATAGCAATCCATGAAAACGAGTTTGTTCTCTGCTTTGGCTTTAGCCAATGCTTCATCAAACGTGATATGCTCGAAATTCACGCCTCCTTGACAGAATGCCGTGAGACTAAGCATCAAAAATGCAACAATTGAAATAAGGCTTTTCATAAATTCAACAATAAATTGGTAAATAAAGTTGCAAGGTAGGAAAGAAAGCCTGACGCTGTTATTCCATGGTTTAACATTAACTTATTTTTAAAATAAAAGAGGCCTGAAAGCCTCTTTTTATCGTCTACTATAACATTTTTTTAAGGATTGACTGCTTACTTTTTCGAGGCGAAAAACTTTCGGTGGAAAAGCAACAGGATAAATACACCTATTGTAATATAAGAGTCGGCCAGGTTAAATACCGGGCGGAAGAATACGAAGAAATCACCTCCCCAGATGGGAATCCATTGAGGAAGAAAACCTTCGTAAAGCGGGAAATAAAGCATATCTACCACCTTCCCGTGCAGGAACGAGGAGTACCCGCCCCCGTGAGGGAATAGAGTGGCTACTTGTGAATAGCTGTCACTGAAGATCATCCCGTAGAACGCGCTATCGATGATGTTGCCTATTGCCCCGCAGAAAATTAACCCGAAAGAGAGAATAACCCCCATGGGTGCTTTTTCTTTGATGAGACGTCCCAAGTACCAAGCGATGCCCACTACGGCAATTAAGCGGAATACACTTAAAACGGTTTTTCCCCACTTGCCTCCCCCGAGTTCCATCCCGAAGGCCATCCCGTTGTTTTCAATAAAATGAATTTTGAACCAGTCTCCGAAGACACTGAATTCATCCCCGATCATCATGTGGGTCTTGATCCAGATTTTAACAACTTGATCAATGACTAATAGGGCAATAATAAAAATAATAAGTTTTTTCCGCGTACTCATCTGTGTGATAAAATTTAAAGCGACTCTTAATCGCTTTTGCGATTAAGAGTCTTGTCCCATTTTGGCATCCATACTCAATGTTGCATGAGGTACGGCGCGTAATCTTTCTTTGGAGATCAGTTTTCCGGTTACCCGGCAGATCCCGTAAGTTTTATTTTCAATTCGTACTAACGCAGCCTCTAGGTGAGCAATAAATTTTGCCTGCCTTTGTGCCAGCCGACCGGCCTCCTCTTTGGAAAGAACAGATGCCCCCTCTTCCAATACTTTAAAAGTGGGAGACGTGTCGGCAATGTCATTCCCGTCGCTGCCAGAGATCGAGGCTTTCAGCACCTCGTAATCTCTTTTCGCCTTTTCGAGTTTCTCAAGAATCAATTCTTTGAATTCTTGCAACTCTTCATCCGAATATCTAGTTTTCTCGGCCATAGTTGTAAAGTTTTTGTCTAAGTTAATAAAAAATCCGCTATGTAATCTTTCCCGTGGAAAAATATCCACTTTTACTTGTAACAAGGGGAAGAGGTTACATTTTTTGGATCTTAATAAACGTTTGTATGTCGTCGATTTCGATGGGTTGGGCACCGTCCTCGGCTTTATCTATTAGCGTAACGTTCTCTGCCAGAACTTGGCTGGCGATGTACGCCTTGAAGTTCTCGACGGCCTCGTTGATCTCTTTGTGCTTCCCGATGTAAAGATCAATTTTGTCTGTCACGTTGAAATCACTCTCTTTTCTCAAGTTCTGGATTCGGTTGATCAATTCTCTGGCGATACCTTCTTCACGTAATTCTTTCGTGATGTTGATGTCTAGGGCAACCGTGAGACGTCCCTCGTTGGCCACTAACCAGCCCGGGATATCTTCCGATAAAATTTCCACGTCTTCCAGTGTCAATTCCAGCGTTTCTGTTCCCACTTCCAGAGAATAAGTTCCTTGTTTCTCGAAATTGTAAATATCATTCTGGTTCATTTCTGCCACGAGAGCGGAAATCTGTTTCATGTATTTACCGTATTTCGGTCCTAGGGTCTTGAAGTTCGGCTTGATCTTCTTTACCAAGATTCCTGCCGTGTCAGTGATGTACTCGATCTCCTTCACGTTGACTTCCGACAGGATGATATTCTTCACGGCATCCAGTTGGGTAGTCATCTCGTCATTCAAGATCGGGATCAGCAACTTGCACAGCGGTTGTCTTACCCGGATTTGCACTTTGCGTCTCAGTCCAAGTACCATGGAAGATATTTGTTGAGCCATATTCATCCGTTCCTCCAGTTGCTTGTCAATCATTGATTCGTCGGCCACCGGGAAATCTACCAGGTGAACGTCCGTCGTGTATCGTCCCGTAACCTTGTTTAAGTCCGTGAACAAGCGATCCATGTAGAATGGTGCGATGGGCGAGGACAAGATTGCCACGGTTTCTAAGCAGGTATATAACGTTTGGTAAGCCGACAATTTATCAGTGGTTTGCTCGCCACCCCAGTAACGTTTACGGGAAAGGCGCACGTACCAGTTCGACAGGTTCTCGATCACGAAATCCTGTATAGCTCGTCCGGCCCGTGTCGGTTCATATTTCTCGTAAGCCTCGGTGACCTCTTTAATCAAGCTGTTCAATAGAGAAAGAATCCAGCGATCGATTTCCGGTCTCTCGTTAAACGGAACTTCTGCCTCTGCATACGTGAACTTGTCTATATTAGCGTACAAGGCGAAGAAACTGTACGTGTTATACAGTGTCCCGAAGAACTTACGTTTCACTTCTTCCACCCCGGCGATGTCGAATTTCAAGTTATCCCATGGTTGAGAGTTCGTGATCATGTACCAACGCAGAGGATCGGACCCTTGTTTCTCGATCGTGTCGAAAGGATCAACGGCATTGCCCAAACGTTTGGACATCTTGTTTCCCTTGGCATCAAGCACCAGTCCGTTGGATATGATATTCTTGAATGCCACGGAATCGAACACCATGGTCGCGATAGCGTGTAGCGTGAAGAACCAACCGCGGGTCTGGTCCACTCCTTCGGCGATAAAGTCTGCCGGGAAATTTGTCCGGTTGTCGATCAATTCTTTGTTCTCGAACGGGTAATGTACCTGTGCGTAAGGCATGGCCCCCGAATCGAACCACACGTCGATCAGGTCTTTCTCCCGGTACATCGGTTGCCCGGAGGGAGAAACCAGTATAATGTCATCCACGTACGGGCGGTGCAGGTCGATTTTCTCGTAATTCTCTTTCGAGTAGTCTCCCACCTTGAAGTCTTTGAAGGGATTCTCCTTCATGATTCCTGCCTGTATCGCTTTTTCAGTTTCTTCAACTAATTCTTTCACAGAACCGATACATTTTTTCTCTGTCCCATCCTCGCTAACCCATATCGGTAGGGGAGTTCCCCAGTAGCGGGAACGAGAGAGGTTCCAATCCACCAAATTCTCCAACCATTTCCCGAAACGGCCTTCGCCCGTGCTGGCGGGTTTCCAGTTGATAGTCTTGTTCAGCTCGATCATGCGATCCCGAACGGCTGTCGTTTTGATGAACCAAGAATCCAACGGGTAATAAAGTACCGGTTTGTCGGTTCTCCAGCAATGCGGGTAATTATGTTCTTGTTTCTCGACCTTGAACGCTTTGTTCTCCCGTTTTAACAGGATACTTAAATCGATGTCAAGAGTCGGGTCATTTTCAGTTAAAGTCGGATCGTAAGCGTTTTTCACGAATCGTCCGGCAAATTCCCCGTACAGGTCCGTGTTGACGTTATTTTTCAAGTATTCCGGGTCAATGTCTTCCATCCGGAACAAGCGTCCCCGTTTGTCCACCATGGGTTGCTTGCTGCCTTCCTTGTCAATCAATTGCAAGGGGGCTATGCCGGCCACTTTGGCCACCCGGTCGTCATCGGCTCCGAAAGTCGGGGCAATATGCACGATTCCGGTACCATCTTCCGTGGTAACGTAATCACCTAGGATCACGCGGAACGCATCACCCATGGGTTGCATCCAAGGCAAAAGTTGTTCGTAACGTATGCCTTCCAGCTCCGGCCCTTTATATTCGGCCACGATCTGGTAAGGGATCAATTTATCTCCTTCCTTGTAGTCTTCCAAGGCGATGCCTTCAGCTTTTTTGTTGAAGTACGCGCTGAGACGATCTTTCGCCATGATAATGGTTACCGGGCGGAATGTATAAGGATTATAAGTTTTTATTTCCAGATACGTGATGTTCGGGCCTACTGCCAATGCCGTGTTGGAAGGTAACGTCCAAGGCGTGGTTGTCCAAGCGGTGAAATATACCTCATCGCTGAAAGCGAATAATTTTTCCGATTTTTCGTCCCGGATCACTTTAAATTGAGCCACACACGTCGTGTCCTTCACGTCCCGGTAACATCCCGGTTGGTTCAACTCGTGCGTGCTTAATCCTGTTCCGGCAGCGGGGGAATAGGGTTGTATCGTGTACCCTTTGTACAGGAAACCTTTCTCGTACAATTGTTTCAACAAATACCATAAGGTTTCGATGTAACGGTTGTCGTAGGTGATGTACGGGTTGCTCATATCTACCCAGTAACCCATCTTGTTCGTCAAATCTTCCCATTCGCGGGTGAATTTCATGACGTCGGAACGACATTCTTTGTTGTAGTCGGCCACGGAAATCGTTTTCCCGATATTTTCTTTCGTGATACCGAGTTTCTTTTCAACCCCCAATTCAACGGGTAACCCGTGTGTATCCCAACCGGCTTTTCGCTCAACGAGAAATCCTTGTAAAGTTTTGTATCTGCAAATAATATCTTTAATCGTCCTAGCCATTACGTGGTGAATACCTGGCATCCCGTTTGCCGAAGGGGGACCTTCGAAAAAGACAAACGAGGGGTGCCCCTCTCTATTCTTCAAGCTTTGCTCGAAGGTATTGTTTGATTCCCACTCTTTCAAGACATCCTTGTTTACCTGAGAGAGATCCAAACCTTTGTACTCTTGGAATTTTTTGTCCATCGTGACTCCTGATTTTAAGATATTACTTATTTGCACATTTAAAAAATCAAGTTGCAAATATACCATTTATTTGTGAAACTGGAAATCCTCTTCTTTTTTTCGTGCATTCATTCTTTTAGAGGGTAATAAAAGACGTTTAGGAGTGGAGGTCATGATTTGCTGCCGTTTTTCTAAATCACTTCAGTATGAATAGAGTAGCAATACATGACGTGTTACGGATAAAGTAATTTTAATATCCTATTAAAATTCTAATAGAACGCTATTATATATAGCGATTTAATAGGGATTTAATAGCGTTCTAATAGCGCTTTACACGAAAGAGATCCGTTGTTGATGAGGATATGATAATGGATTATGGTATTAAATTTTCGGGTCAACGGTTTGTTGTCCTGTAATATACCTTCTCATGTCGGATTCTTCACCCGACATGAGAAGTATGATTCGTTTTTCTTTGAACTAAACTACGGAACTTGTGGTTGGCCTCCCGGCAGGAATTGGAAAATTAACGTGGGGAGTTGCTGTTTCGTGTTCTGCCCGATCTGGATGAGCGGTCTGAAATAATCCGGATATTTTTTGACCATGGGGTACACTGTGACATACCCGTGGCGGAACCAGCGGTCGATGATCACGTGAGAGATTTTTTGTTCTTGGAAACGGTTGAACAGGTCATCCGGTTCGGCATACTGGGGAAAAGAGGTCGATTTTCTACCGCCTGAAAAGAGGTAAAAAAGTTCCGGTTTCCGGCAGGCGATGCGGGCTTCTTCGGGTAGATTCTTTTTACACCAGTTGATGGCATAGATGTACTCCACGAAGGCGGCATCGGCAATTTTTTCATTCCATTGCTTGTATGTCGCAAAATTCTGTTGCGGTTTCAAGGCTTTCGCGTAGTGCGGGAACATGAAGAACACGAGGAACACGATCAGGCCTCCCGCGGGAATTATGTGTTGGTATTTGCCAAATGAAAGTTTTTTAGTGATCGAGTTCATGATTTCAAGGCAACCATTCAGGAACAGGAATATGAAAAGGGGGATGATCCCGATAAAATAGCGGTGTCCGGCGTATTGCTCCGGCCAGATCATGAGTACGGCCATCGTGATGCCGATGTACAGGAACAGGAGTAATTGCATTTTTTTCAGCGCGATTAATCCGAGTAGAACGATGATTAAGATGCAAATGCCCTCGATCAGTCCTGAAGTGGTTATTTTTTCATCGAATCCGGGATCATCGGAAATGATGGCAGTGGGGATCCATTTGCCCACGTAGCTGACTAGGTTATTTTCGATACGTTCTGTCCAGTCCGAGAACGTGGCCATGGTTTCACCCTTGGGTTTCTTTTTGAAGTCATGGAGATAGTCACTACTCGTGACCCCAATACTTTTATTTCGCATATCCCAGGCTGTTTTCGCCCCTGCAAAGGATGCTATGACCACGCATAGGATAATGAGGTGGCTGAACAGGGCTTGTTTGTTGGCAGCCTGTATGGTGATCTCGTCATTTTTACGCTTACTTTTGAGGAGCGTGAGACCTTTTTGGACACAAAGAATACCGAGGTAAATCATTATTGCCAGAATGATGGATGTTCCCATGGTCCGGACAAAATAGATGTAATTCAGCGCGATAATCATCAGAATGAAATAAATGATCTGGGAACGGGGGCGCTTTTTACAGAACAGGTGGTTCATGTCAATCAGGGAGATCAAGTACAGGACTCCCAGCGTGAGGAAGGTAAATAGCATTTCGCTCATGACAATCGTGGAGTAACGTAGTAATGCCTGCTGCATACAGCATAACAGGCAGGTTGACAGGGCGACGAATAAGTTCCCCGAAATCCTTTTCAGGAGGAAAAAAAGGATTAGGATGGACAACCCGAATAAAATGCCGTTTGCTATTTTTAAAGCCGTGTAGGAATGGGTGAAAAGTAAAATCCCCGCGTTAAACAGGGGGTAACCCGGTGGGAAATGGGAATGAGGGGTTTCTTCCAGAAACATAATATTCGTGTAGCCTTTCCCGGCGGCAATGGCTCTTCCCAGGGCATAATAGTAAACGTTATCCCCGTTCAGATCCGGTTTGAAGTCAAATATTTCCAGGTAATTCACGACGAATACGCATACGATGATCGTGAGGCAGAGATAAATCCATGTAGTCGGTTTTATTTTATTAAAAATTCCCATACGAAAATTATTCTTTAAATTAAAAACGATATTTTATAAGAGTCCATATGCCAATGACCCCGTCTTTCCAGTTTATTTTTTTACCCTCATCAATACTCCGGGGGTAATAGTGGATTGGTAATTCCTTTATCTTGTATCCCTTGCGACAAACTTTGGCTGTTACTTCCGGACAAAATTCGAATCCGGTGCATTTTAACGGGATGGATTTAAGTAGTGCGGTGTCGAACATTTTGTAACAGGTCGGTTCGTCCGTCAAGCGTTGCCCGTACAGGATGTTCGTGATGATGGATAATAGCCTGCCGCCGAAATAGAATCGTTGATAGGAGTGTTTGTTTGCTTTGTTTAGAAAGCGGGACCCGTAGATAACTTTCCCGTCGTGTTCGATCATCCATGTCAGTAACGAGTTAAAGTCTTCCGGTTCGTATTCGAGATCCGCGTCCTGTATAACGGTCCATTCTCCGTTGGCTTTCTGAATCCCTACCCGTAAAGCAGCTCCTTTGCCTTGGTTATAAGGTTGGTTGTGGTATTGAATGGGACAATCGGGATACATTTCCATGAAACGCTGAATCTCGTCTTCCGTTTCGTCTTTCGAACAGTCGTTTATAACGATAATTTCTTTTTGGATATTTTCAACCAGTCGTGTGTGGTGAACTTTTTCCAGTAACGTGAAAAGAGTTCGGGCTTCGTTATAGGCGGGAATGATGATTGACAGCGTTTTATGTTTCATGCCGCGGGAGTTATTGTAGTACATGATTCCTTAGCACGAACTGGGCGGTCGTGCGGCTACGTTGCTCGACTAGCGAGGGGGTATCCCCGATGATCTCCCGAATGATTTCCTCGTTGTAATGGCGGATCGTGATGAGTTTCACGTCTTGGTTGTAGCGTACCTCGAATTCTTCCCGGAGTTGATCCAGAAATTCGTTGAACACGGCGCTGTTGCAATCCACGCAGAAAGAGAAGCTGATGGCAGAGTTTTGCATCAGGTTCAGTTTCAATTTATATTGGGCCAGCACGGCGAATATGTGGCTTAATTTTTCTTCCGCGATAAAAGAGAAATCTCTCGGGGTGAGGGTCAACAAGCATTGATTTTCTTTGTTAATGTAGATGGGGGGTAACTTTAGATGCTCGTCAATCTCTTGTATCACGGTTCCCTCGGATTCCGGGTGCAGGAACGATCTCACGTAGAGGGGGATTTGTTTGTTCTGGATTGGCTTTATGGTTTTCGGGTGAATGACTTTTGCCCCGAAATGGGATAGCTCGATGGCCTCTTTATAGGACATCCGGCTGATCACTTGTGCTTTTTCATATTCTTTCGGGTCGGCATTCATCACTCCCGGTACGTCTTTCCAGATCGTCACGTTTTCGGCATTTAGCAAGTTAGCCAAAAGGGCGGCCGTGTAATCCGATCCTTCCCGTCCTAAGGTCGTGGTCTGGTTGGTGCGGGTTCCGGCGATAAATCCTTGGGTGACGAATGTGGACGATGCCTTGAAGTCAAATGCTTCTTTGCAAAGTTGTTCGGAAAGTTCCAAATCTATGTTCGCGTTACGATAGTTTTGGTCGGTTTTGAGGAATTTCCGGATGTCAATGAATTGATTTTCGATTCCCTCCATTTTCAAGTAGTCGGAGATGATGGTCGTGGAGATCAGTTCCCCGAAACAGATGATGCGATCGTATTCGTAATCATAGCATAGTGATGATTCGCTTGCCAGTATGTTTTCCAGGTTAGTAAATAATTCTTCCAAGTGCTTGTAGACCGGATCGTTCAAGGGAAATAGTGAGTTTACGATATTTAGATGAAAGTCTTTTAATTCTTTCATGATAGCGGTCGCTTTTGGATCTTGGTGAAAATAGGCGTTGCATAATGTTTCTAGCAAATTAGTCGTTTTTCCCATAGCTGAAACGACCACGATAAGTTGTCCATGCTGTTGATGGACAATTGAAGAGAGGTTTTTCACTCCTGCCGCATCTTTCACGGATGCTCCCCCGAATTTAAAAACTTTCATTTAGGTTCCGATTAAAAAGTAACACGAAACAAAAGTAAATTTTAAATTGTAAAATGCAAAATAAGATGTTGAAGATGTGTCTTTTCGTGTTTATTGTAATTGTTGTATTTCCGTTAAGGATAATCCGGTACATGTCATGATGGTTTTAAGAGGAATACCCTTTTCGAGTAATTTTTTGGCGGTTTCTTTCTTCTCTAGTTCGATGCCTTCTTGAATGCCTTTTTCCCTTCCTTCGGCTAATCCTTCGGCCTTGCCTTCAGCTTTCCCTTCAGCTTTCCCTTCAGCTTTTCCTTCGTCCCATCCTTCCCCATGTGCAGTGGTTAGGACATCCCACTGGATTCTGATGTTGTCCATGTGGCGTTCATAAGCACGACGTTCCTGTTCGCTCATGTCTGACACACGTAGCCGTTCTCTTGCTGCTTGCAAGCCTTTAGCCGTGGTGTTTTCGTCAATGATACCGGATTTCAAGAAACGGACCCACTCGTCAAGAGGTGTTTTGGCCCGATCATCAAATTCATTAACTCTGAGGACGTAATATTCCGGAAAGATTTCTCCGGCATTTTCTTTCACGAACGTGTTACGTTGCTTGGTTGAAAGACGTAAGGTATCACCTGAATGAATTCCTCTGAAATCGGTTACTCCACGGTAGATATAATCACTCCCCTGTCCTAAATCGAAATATACAATATTAATGGAATAGACTTTTCGAACTTCAGCGTAAAGGTCACCTTCATGAATGTATTCTGTGATGGCTTTGGAGACACCGTATAGCATTCGTTGAAAATAATATAGTTCCCGGGTGTTTTGAACTTCTATGATAATGAGTTCCTTTTTGTTGTTTTCAGCCAAAACGTCAACCCGGTTGAATTTGTCGGACTCGTCTTCTTTATTGCCTTCGCTTTCTAGGATCCGATGAATCTTGATATTATCTTGTAGTAATTCGCTTAAAAATCCTTCTAACACGACAAAATTTGCTTTGTTGCGTAATAAACGTTTCATGGCCCAGTCGAACCGGATGAGATTGTATCTTGACATGGTTTTTGTATTAATAGTATTATACAAATGTACGAAAAAAAGTGGAATGAATCTATTTTAATGAAAAGTGGTGATAAAATAATTATAAATGAAACAATATAGCTATTTTTTAATATATTTACAAGCGATCTCACCTGTTAGGAATTGGCGTGTTATGGTATTAATTATAAAAATTGGAATGATGAAAAAAAGCTGGTTGTTGTATTTTATGGGCTTGATAGCTCTTTGCGGGTGTAGTCGTGTGATTGCGGAAGAATCGGGAGAGAAGGAAATTTGTTTTCAAGTGAATATTCACAAGATGCAAGAAGTCAACATGATCGGGTCGAGAGCGGGACTTAATGCAGGGGATAGGGTGGGGTTGTATATCGTGGAACAAGAAGGGGAAGGGCTTTGTTTGCCGGCAAACGAGGATTTTTACTTGATGAATGGTGAGGCGGATAAGAGTTTGAGTTTCACGGACGGGGAGAAACACGTGTACCCGGATAACCCGGTAAATATATATGGATTTTATTGTAAAGGGATGGAGAGCGCCCCGGCGGATCTTTTAGCTGTTCCGGTTTCTGTACCTAACATTCAAGCGACAGAGGAAACTTTGTTGTCTTCTGATTTTCTTTACGTTAAATCGGAAAAACGTCATCGAGGAGAGGAAAAAGTTATTTCGCTGAATTTTTGCCATCAGTTTGCTAAAATGAAATTTCATTTCAAAACGGATACCCCGGAGACGGTTGATCTGAATAAAATAACGGATTTTAAAGTTGTAAATGTTGTTCAAGAGGGAAATTTCGATATTGCCACGGGTGAATTGACGTTAGGTAATGCCGTTGACGATATAGAGGCACGGGTGGCAGAAGATTTTGCAATAATTATTTTACCTCAAGAAATTGAGGGGAATAGGGTTTTGTTTCATTTTTTGCTGGGCGGGGAGGAAAAGTCATACACTGTCCCGAATGAAGGGATGTCATTGGAGAAGGGAAAATTATACAAGTGTAATATTTTAGTAAATCGATATCCGGGGGCGGGAGATAAGGATGTGGTGGTTAGCATTCAGGTTGAAGATTGGGACGAGTCGGAGCCACCAATTGATGTCGTGATTGAAGATGGGCAGAACGTGGTGGTAACGTTAACGGATGTTTCAAATGGGGTGGTGGTTGATCGGGCGGATTTGTATTTGTCTTCTGAACATTACGACCGAGAAGTGCGGAATGTTCCCGTGGCAAATAATAAGATGGAATTTGTGTTCCCACGAGAAACTGAAGGTGGAACTTTACGATTGAATAAAGCTCGTTTCCATACGGTGACGGGAGATGAGTTTGATTATTATTTTAAAGATAAAGAGTTGCTAGGAGATAATTTAGACGAGTTGCCTTTGGTGGCCCCGAAGGTCGGGGATGCTTGGGGAGATGGGGTGATTTTTGCCGTGGGGGAGGTGACGGGATATGATGAAGCCAATAATTCATTTGTTACAAATACAGAAGGCATGGGTGCTTATCGAGGAAGAATTGTGGCAAGTACTTCATTGGGAATGAAATTTTGGTGTGAGGTAAAGGCAAAAGGGAAAGTATCTTTAGTTAAAGCAAGTAACAGATATGACGGACTTGTAAACTTGAAAATAGTGGAAACTTTTGCATGTGATAATGGAGAAACTCTTGATTTGTATCCTGCTTTTAAAGCTTGTAAGGATTTAGGAAAAGATTGGTATTTCCCGTCATTAAATGAGATTAGATGGATCGTTTTGCATAAAGAAGAACTGAATTTGGAAATGGGTTCCTTAAGCTATGGAAGTTCAACAGAGATTTCGGTTAAAGATAATGGAGGAGTAACGAATTCTGGAGCTGATAGCCCTTTTGATAAAACAATGATGAACGTTTGGCCTGTTCGTGCCTACTGATGAAACTTCTCATGATGGATTGACGTAATGCTTTAAGATGAACTTGAGTATCAATATGGATACGTCATAATGTTGATGGAAAACGCTTTATCTTCGTGATAAGGGGTATACGGCGGAGAGAAGATTGATGTTTCGTCATCGATTGCAGGCCTCTTCGTGAATTCGGGCTATACGCGTAAGGATTTGAAAGGGAGAAGCGGAATAAAACCCGCAAACCTTTTAAATTAAAGATTATAACTCTATATTTGCAAAAAAATTAAAACACATAACCATGATAATGCATAAAGTTACAACTTTAAATCAATTTATTATTGAACGGCAAGCCGAGATTCCCGGGGCTACCGGAGAATTTTCACGACTTTTGCACCATATAGGTATCGCTGCTAAAAAAGTTCACCGGGAGGTAAATAAAGCTGGTTTGGTAGATATACTTGGAAAGGTGGGTTCAATCAACGTGCAAGGAGAGGACCAACAGAAGTTGGATGTCTATGCCGACAAAACTTTTATGGATGAGTTGAGGGCGAGTGGCGAGTGTTGTGGGGTAGCTACCGAAGAGAATCAGGACATCGTGGTTTTCGAGGAGGGATTAAGCAAGGACGGGAAGTACATCATCTGTATGGACCCGCTGGATGGATCGTCAAATATTGACGTGAATGTTTCCGTGGGTACGATCTTCTCTATTTATAAACGTATTTCTCCTATCGGGGAACCGCTCGTGATGGACGATTTCTTCCAGCCCGGAACAGAGCAGGTGGCTGCCGGTTATGTGATTTACGGGTCATCAACCATGTTAGTGTATACTTCCGGTAACGGGGTGAATGGTTTCACGCTGGATACTTCTATCGGGGAGTTCTGTTTGTCTCACCCGAATATGCAAACACCGGAAAGCGGAAAGATATATTCTATTAACGAGGGTAACTACGTGAATTTCCCCGTAGGTGTGAAAAAATTCATCAAGTATTGTCAGGAGAAAGATGAGGCTACGAACCGGCCGTACACGTCCCGTTATATCGGGTCCTTGGTGGCCGATTTCCACCGAAATATGTTGAAAGGTGGGGTGTTCTTATATCCGCAGACGAGTTCTCACCCGACAGGAAAGTTGAGATTGTTGTACGAGTGTAACCCGATGGCGTTTATTGCCGAACAATCCGGAGGGTTGGCCACGGACGGGGAGCAGCGAATCATGGAGATAAAGCCGGAGGCTCTCCACCAGCGGGTGCCGTTATACACGGGTTCGAAGAAGATGGTACAGAAAGTACAGGAGTTTCTGACATTCTTCAATAATATATAGAAACAAAAAAACTTCAAATGGATGATTGTAACAGCGATCATCCATTTGAAATTAAAGAGGAAGTTAAAAATAAATCGAAATATATGATAGCAAAACAATTAATTGAGCCAAAGAGCATTGTGGTTGTGGGTGGTTCTGACGACATTCACAAGCCCGGGGGTACCGTGTTACGGAATTTGCAAGATGGAAATTTCAAAGGTTCGCTTTACGTGGTGAATCCGAAGATGGATGAAGTGCAGGGAATCAAGGCGTATCGTGACGTGAAGGATCTTCCGGAGGTGGATTGTGCTATTTTAGCGATTGCTGCTAAATTCTGTCCGTCAACCGTGGAGGTTCTTGCAAAACAGAAGAACACGAAAGCATTTATTATTCTCTCTGCCGGATTCCATGAAGAAAACGAGGAGGGAGCCAAGCTGGAGCGCCAAATTGTGGAGACGATTAATTCAGTAGGTGGATCTTTGATCGGACCGAACTGTATCGGTGTTTTGACAAACCATTATAGTGGTGTGTTCACAAGCCCGATTCCGGAACTGAACCCACAAGGGGTAGATTTGATTTCCGGTTCTGGTGCGACGGCATTGTTTATCATGGACTCCGGAATGCAAAAAGGAATCAAATTCAACAGTATGTATTCCGTGGGTAATTCAGCTCAATTAGGTGTAGAGGAGATTTTGGAATACATGGACGAGTCGTTCGATCCGAAGACGAGTTCCCGGGTAAAATTATTATACGTGGAGAGTATCGAGAAGCCGGAGAAGTTGTTAAAGCATGCATCTTCTTTGATCCGCAAGGGATGCCGGATCGCTGCCGTTAAGTCAGGAGGTTCTGCTGCCGGAAGTCGTGCTGCTTCTTCTCACACTGGAGCTTTAGCCAGTTCGGATGTTGCCGTAGAGGCTTTGTTCCGCAAGGCGGGTATTGTGCGTTGTAACGGACGTGACGAGTTGATGACGGTTGCCGGAATTTTCATGCATCCGGAAATGAAAGGTCGTAACATGGCTGTCGTGACTCATGCCGGTGGACCTGCCGTTATGTTGACGGATGCTCTTTCTAACGGAGGGATGGATGTTCCGCATATTGAAGGTGAGAAAGCGCAGGAGTTGTTGGCGAAATTGTTTGCCGGGTCGTCCGTGGGTAACCCGATCGACTTTTTGGCAACGGGTACGGCTGAACAATTAGGATATATTCTAGATGCTTGTGATCAGGACTTTGACAATATTGACGGGATGGCGGTTATTTTCGGTAGCCCCGGTTTGTTCCCCGTGTTCGACGTGTACAGGGTACTTGACGAGAAGATGAAGACTAGCAAGAAACCGATTTTCCCGATTTTCCCTTCTTCCAAGATCGTGAAGGACGAGATTGCGGAGTTCGTGTCTAAAGGCCGTGTTTATTTCCCGGACGAGGTGCTGTTTGGAAATGCTTTGTGCAAGATTTACAAGACTCCGGCCCCGCAACCGGAACATTTTGAAATGCCGGATATGGACGTGAAGAGAATCCGTGAGGTGGTGGATAACGCGCAAAACGGTTATTTGTCTCCGGACGAGATTCATACTTTGTTGGATGCTGCCGGGGTAGCGAGAGCTAAAGAGGGAGTTTCTGATAACGAGGAGGAGATTGTTAAGATGGCAAAAGAGATCGGGTTCCCGCTGGTGATGAAAGTTGTCGGACCGATCCACAAATCGGATGTTGGTGGAGTCGTGTTGAACGTGGGCGACGAGGAGACCGTTCGTCGTGAATTCAAGCGGATGATGCAGATCAAGGATACGTACGCAATTATGCTGGCTCAACAGTTGAGCGGAACGCAGGTGTTTATCGGTGCTAAACGGGATGATAAGTTCGGTCACATGGTACTTTGTGGGTTGGGAGGTATTTTTATCGAGGTGTTGAAGGACGTGAAGGCCGGATTGGCCCCGATGTCTAAAGACGAGGCTCATGGTATGATTAAAGAGTTGAAATCTTACAAGATTATACAAGGGGTTCGCGGACAAGAACCTGTGAACGAGGATAAGTTTGCCGAGGCCGTGATGAGAATCTCTGCTTTGGTGAAGGTTGCCCCGGAAATCTTCGAGATGGACTTGAACCCGTTGTTAGGAAATAAAGATAACGTGGTGGCTGTAGATGCTCGTATCCGTATCGAGAAATAGAAATTTCTCATGCGAGCTTGGAAAAATTATAGCAAGGAAGAGAGAAAGATGATCATCATAATAGGAGTATTGCTGCTGGCAATACTCCTAAGTTTTGGTCGTATCAGTAGCGGTTGGAAAAAAGGATTTGATTTCTTCTATTCCTCTCCCAAGGAGGAAGTGAATAAGGACGCCCGGTTGAACCAAGGTCCGGAGGACGGGAACACGGATGCGTCGAGCGAGAGTACAGAAAAATAATGTTTAAAATTCCCCGGGAGGGTGTGGTTTTCCGGGAAACGGGTAAAGTATGTGTGATGAAAAAAAGTGATTTTATTGTTATCGGGTGTGTAATCGTATGCCTGTTGCCTTTCTTCGTGTCTGATGCCGTGTATTCTTTTTATAAAACATTTAATGCCGAGCATGGTATGATTATGAGCTTTTTGAAGTTCGCAATCTTGTCAACACTAGGGGAATGTATCGGATTGAGGATCAGTGCCGGGGTGTATAACCGGAAAGGTTTCGGGATCTGGCCCCGTGCTATCGTGTGGGGTGTGCTGGGAATGGGTATCAGTATGGCAATGACGATTTTTTCAAGCGGGGTTCCGGTCTTTCTGAAGACGATGGGCATGGAAAATGCCGTTACCGTGATGGGGGAGAGTTTATCGTGGGATAAGGTGTTCGTGGCCTTCTGTATTTCCGTGGCGCAGAACACGATTTTCGCTCCTGTTTTTATGACATTGCACAAGATCACGGATACGCATATACTGAGTCATGGAGGGACGTTATCCGGTTTCTTTACCCCGATCAAGATGGGGGAAATCATGGCAAATTTGAATTGGCGGGTACAGTGGAATTTTGTTTTCAAGAAGACGATTCCTTTTTTCTGGTTCCCGGCTCACACAATCACTTTCTTGTTGCCGGGTGATATGCGGGTTTTATTCGCAGCCTTGCTAGGGGTTGTCCTAGGAGTTTTGTTAGCGATTGCCACGCATAAAAAATAGACGTCTATAACTTTTCGTCTTTCTTACCGTATAGTTTATAGTTGATAATAATGGTTTAATCACTATAAACTATATTTCTATGGATAAAAATAAGATTGAACAAAAGAAACCGGGTTTGAATCAAAAGGGCGTGGAGGAGGATAGTCCTTTACGTTTGACGGCCGATCTGGAAGGGAACTATCTGCTGGATGAGCGGACAAGCGAGATGAAGTGGTTGGGGATTTTCTATTCTCCCGCTGGGGGAAGTGTTCACCGGGTTGCCAAGATGCTGAAGAAGAAGATCGGAGCGGATAAGGTGGATATGTTTTGCGTGAATGATATTCAAGCGGGTAAGTTATTGGATTACAAGAATCTGATACTGGTATGTTCTTCTTTGGGACGTAGTACCTGGGAGAGGGAACAGCGGGATCGTTGGGCGAAGTTCTTTCCCGGAATGCGTAAGATTTCTTTGAAAGATCGTTTCGTGGCACTTGTCGGTTTGGGTGACCACGTGACCTATCCGAAGAATTTTGTGGATGGTATGGGGTATATGGCGGAATTGGTGACGGGACTTGGCGGAACTCTCGTGGGAAAGACTTCGACAGATGGGTACGTGTACGAGGATTCCACAGCAGTGATTGATGATTTGTTTGTGGGGTTACCTTTGGATGAAGATTTTGAACCGGAAAAGACCGATGCCCGGATAAGTAAATGGCTGGATATGGTGTTACCGGAGTTCGAGAGAATATGATATTTATAAGTCAAAGGTTTGTAAGATTTATAAATTAGAGGTGGGTCAAAAGTCTTTTGATCCACCTCTAGTTTGTATAGGGGCGTGTTTGTGGTTGAAACCGGGTTTTATTTGGGAAAAAGTAATAATTTTGTATTGCATGATTAAGCGTGTGATTTGGTAAATTTTGATAATGATTTTATTATGGAGGAAAAGTTGAATTATAAAATGCAGATGGATGTTAAGTATGATTATCTTGAAAAGATTAATGTCCCGGAAATCGTAAAGAATTGTACGGATAAATGGTTTAACCAGTCATTGTGCAACGTGAATTCTTCCGTGTTCAGGTTAGGTATCTTTGAGGGCGAGTATCATTTGCATAAACATGATCATGATGATGAGGTGTTTTTTGTTATTGAGGGTAGTATTATTTTAGAAACGGAAAAAGGTAATTTTGAGTTGGGACAATACGAGGGGGTGTGCGTGCCTAAAGGTGTAATGCATAGGCCTATTGCAAAGAATAAAGCGGTAGTGCTGATGATTGAAAATATTGGTATAGATCCAATTGGAAATGATTGAAAGTTGAATTAAAACTTGTCTTTTTTTTATTTTTTTAGAGCATATATGGGAATTTGTTGAAAAAGAGTTACTTTTGAGGCAAGCGGTTTCATGGTTTATTGGTCTTTACCGTGTCATCGTGCTTATGTAGAACGCAAAATGTATTAAACATGATGAGAAGTATTGTATGCATACTACTCTTCCTGATGGGGAGTAGTGTATTCGCACAAAAGGCGGATTTTAAAGCTTGTGCCAAATTTTCTGAGAGAAATCTTTCTGATTATGTCTACAGTTTATCGGTTTATCCCTCGTGGATCGGGAATTCTGATTTTTTCTGGTATTATTACACGACGGGTGACGGAACGGTGTATTATTTGGTAGATGCTAAGAAGGGGAAAAAGCAAGAATTATTTTCAACGGAACGACTTGCTGCAAGATTAGCAGAATTGACAGGTAAAACTGAAGATGTTCGGAATTTTAAATTGGGAGGGTTCCGTTTTGAGGGAGATAATCCTTATCGATTGATGTTTTCCAGGTACGGGAAAGATTTTGAATACGATGTGAAACGTGATGTCTTGAAAGAATATTCACGGGAAAGAAAAGAGAATAGTTTTAGCCGGGTTCCTTACTGGCAACGCTGGTCTCCGGATAGCAATTATATGGTGTATGCTTACAAGCATAACGTGTATATACAGGAAAAGGGGGACACAACTTCTTACCAGTTAACGACGGATGGAGAACGTTATTATTCATATTCTTTTCAGCGGGATAAGGATACGGACAAGAAGGAAGGGGCATCAATTACTTGGTCGGGGGATTCCAAGGTGTTCTATTGTCTGCGGCAGGATCGTCGGAACGTGGGGGAGGGGTATTTGATTGATCATCTGGCAGAGCCCCGTCCGACGTTGAAAACTTATAAATTTCCGATGCCGGGGGAAAAGTATGTTTACATGTATGATTTACATTTGTTTGATGCAGAGAAGAGATCGCATCAGGTGGTTGACATTGCGAAATATCCGGATCAGGAGGTGAAAGTGATGCTTTTTGATTTTAATAAGTACCCGGAATATATTTATTTTACTCGTAAGAGCCGGACGTGTGACGAGATGGATCTTTGCCGGGTAGATACCCGTACGGGAGAGGTTTTTGAAATTATTCACGAACGTTGTGAGCCACATTTTACAGAGCAATTGTTTGAATGTCGAATTCTGAATGGAGGGGAGGATATTCTTTGGTGGTCGGAACGTTCCGGTTGGGGACAATATTATCTTTATAACAAGGAGGGGCAGTTAAAGAATCCGGTGACAACAGGGGATTTCGTGGCAGGGAGAATTACGGAGATGGACACGTTGGGACGTAGTTTCGTGTTTGAGGGGTATGGTCGGGAGAAGGGAATAAATCCGGAGTATCGTCTTTTCTATAAGGTGAATTTTGATGGTTCCGATTTGACGTTGTTGACTCCCGGAGACGGGTTTCATTCGATTGATCTGGCCAAGAACGGGAAATATTTGATTGATAATTATTCCCGGGCGGATCAGGAGCCGATTGCCGAATTAAGAGACACGAAGGGAAGGAAAATTATGGAATTGGAACGTCCTGATTTACGCTTGCTGTACGAGATGGGATGGAGGAAACCGGAACGGGTAAAGGTGAAAGCGGCTGATGGAATTACGGATCTTTATGGTGTGATGTATCGGCCGTTTGATATGGATTCGACACGGAAGTACCCGATTATCATAAACGTGTACCCGGGGCCGCAAGAGAATTTTGTTCCACAGTCTTTCACGTTGGATGATAATGGAAACGAGTCTTTGGCTCAATTGGGTTTTATCGTGATTAATGTCGGTTTTCGGGGCAGTTGTTTTACCCGGGGACGGAATTACCATTGTTTCGGGTATGGAAATTTGAGGGATTATGCTTTGGCGGATTGTAAGTTCGTGATCGAACAGTTGGCTAACCGATATTCTTTTATTGATTTGGAACGGGTGGGTATTTACGGACATTCCGGGGGTGGTTTTATGGCTGCAGCCTCTATTCTGACATATCCGGATTTCTATAAAGTTGCAGTTGCTGCATCCGGTAATCATGATAATAATATATATACGAAATGGTGGGGTGAAACTTATCATGGCGTGAAAAAGCATGAGAAGAAAGCGGGGAAACAGGATAGCGTGGTGTATTCGTTCGAATCCAAGATTCCTACGACGATCGAATTGGCTAAAAACTTGAAAGGAAAGTTGCTGTTAATAACGGGGGATATGGATATTAACGTGCATATGGCTCATACGATTCGTTTGGCTAATGCTCTGATGCAAGCGAATAAACGCTTTGATTTGATGCTTATTCCCGGGGCGGATCACGGCTTGGGTTCTCCTTATTATGTGAATCTTATCCGGTATTATTTTATTGAAAATCTTTTGGGTCAGAGAGTAGATAATGTTGATATGAATAGCATTGATTGATAATGATTAAACGATCCTTTTTTGATAATTATTTTCAACAAAAAATTATTAGTAATTCAAAGATAACATTTTTTAGCTTAACCTAATTATCAGGTACTTCATTTTTTTCCACTTACAAGACCTTAACATCTTCCTTGAAAATGTAAAAGATCAAAAAAGGATCGTTTAATGACAGAGGAACGAGGTGAGTATATTCGATTTTTGAATGGAGAAGTGCTTGTTTTTAAGCACTTTTTTAAAGAGCATTTCCCCAAATTTTTTGCCTTTACTTCTCGTTTTATTGATGATTCGTATGTACGGGAAGATATTGTGCAGGAAACTTTTATTATTGTTTGGTCCCGACATTTGAAAATGTTTGATTCAGAAGTGGCATTGCAGGCTTTTATTTATCGAACTCTCCGAAACAAGTGTTTGGACTATATTCGTCATGAAAAAATCAAAGAACGTTATTCAAGTGAGTATTCGAAGGAACGGGAGACAAGTGATTATTTAATGCAGGCAATCATAGATGAAGAGAGTCGTTTTTTGATTCATAAAGCGATCAAATCGTTAACTCCTCAAGTGCAGGCCGTGATAAAATTACATTTAGAAGGCAAGAAGAATAAAGAGATTGCGGAGGAAATGGGGATAAGTGAAACAACTGTAAAATTTCATAAATCAATTGCTTATAAGGAGTTAAATAAATCATTGGGACATTTATTTTTAATGATTATCATGTTGTCATAGTTTTTTTGAAAAAAATAAAAATTTCACCTATACTGTTTTTTATCTCGATCGTTATTGGGGAAACGAGAGTTAGATGAAAGAGATAAATCAGTATTTATTCATAGCTAAATTAATCTGTAAAGAACGGATTATCGGGTTGGATGATTCGGAGAGAAGACAGTTGGATTCATGGAGGAATGAATCCAAGGAGGTTGAGCGTGTTTTTTTTAACCTGCAAAGAATTTCTACGGAAGAGTTAGAAAAACGGTATGACGAGGTGGATGTTAATATGAAATGGGAAGATTTCAAGAAACGGCAACAACAGGGAAGGAGAAATATAAGAGTGGGAGTGACTGTTGCGGCGAGTATTTGTTTGTTAATGACAAGTGGGTTGTGGTTATGGTTGGGAGGTGCAAGAGAGGAAGGTGTTGTTTTGGCAGAACAGGGACGGCAAAATAATGTTTGTCTCGTGTTGTCAACCGGGGAAGTGGTGGATATTTCGAATGCAGAGCAGGATGAGGTAAAATTGGATAAAGGGACAAAACTTTATTCCGGGAATCGTTTGGAGTACGTTCGACCGGATTCTTTACATAAGAAGGAGTTGGAGTTTAATCAGTTGATTATTCCGAAAGGGACATTTTACCATTTAGTTCTTTCGGATGGGACGAAAGTGTGGCTGAATGCAGATTCAAAAATAAAATACCCGGTGTCTTTTGGTAAAGATAAAAGAGAGGTCAGTTTGCATGGAGAGGGATATTTCGAGGTTGCCAAAGACAGTACCCGTCCTTTTATCGTGAGTACGGATAAGATGGATGTGAAGGTGCTGGGGACAACTTTTGACGTGAACACGTACGAGGATGAAGGAAAAAGTTTTGTTGTTTTAGTAGCGGGTCTCGTGGAAGTGTCGGCGGGAAAAGGGGAATCCCGGATAATTACCCCGGGACATATGGCAGAAGTGAATATGTATGACGTGCAGGCTAAGATTCAAGTTTCAAAGTGTGACACGGAACATTATGTTGCTTGGAAGAATGGTAATTTCAGTTTTAGGAATGCCTCGTTAACAGAAATTTTGAAACGGGTGTCCCGGTATTATGATGTAACCGTTATTCGGGAACAAGTGTTTGAGGAAGAGTATTATACCGGGGATGTGTCAAGTGACGTCTCGTTAGAGTCTTTGCTTGCCGTTATTGAATCTTCAACTTCTGTATCATTTAAAGTAGAACGCAAAATCGTCTATGTACAAAAGAAAAGAGATTAGGCTAATTGGTCTTTCCTAATCTCTTTAACGCAAAATGTTATATAGACATAACACACAAATATAGGTAAAAATGATGGTAGAAAAGTTTTTTTTCAGGAAATTCAACAAGAGTTGCGCATTTTTGATGCTACTGTTATTCGCAGCGGGTCCACTTTGGGCAGGACATTCACCGGAAAAGATAACCTTGAAGGTGACAAACGAGAAACTGGTTAAAGTGCTTGAAGAGATCAAAAAGCAATCCGGGTATAATTTTGTATACAACGAGAAATTCGTGAAGGATCTTGGAGGAATAACAGTTGATGTCAAGGAAGTTTCTTTGGATAGCGTGATGAAAGAGGTACTGAAGGGAACAGGGTTACGTTATCGAATCCAAGATCGGATTATTTTGTTGGAGAAGGCTCCGCAAGTTAGTAATGAGAAAAGATTCAGAGAAATTAAGGGGAAGGTGAGAGATGACCGTAACGAATCATTACCGGGTGTGACAGTACTTATAAAAGGAACATCTATAGGGGTTTCGACGGATATTGATGGTAATTTTAGTTTGAATGTTCCTGAAGGAAATGATTTATTATTGATTTCATTTGTGGGGATGGAAACGTTGGAGGTGAATCTGAAAGGAAAAACAATGCCATTGGATGTTGTATTGAAACCTAAAGCAGACGAGTTGGATGAGGTTGTTGTGACAGGGTACACACAAACAACGAAACGGCGTTCTACGGGGTCTGTTGGGATTATAAAAAAAGAAGTTTTCGAGAATCGTCCCGTTTCGTCAGTTGATAATTTGTTGCAGGGGCAGATCGCAGGAGTTAGTGTGTTGGCGACTTCCGGTCGACCGGGTGCTTCTTCTAAGATTCGAATCCGGGGAACAAATACATTAACAGGGAACGCCGAGCCTTTGTGGGTTGTGGATGGTGTGCCTTTGCAAAAAGATATCCCCGATATTTCAGCCGGGCAGATAAAATCGGGTGATTTTGATAATATTTTCACGACGGGGCTTGGGGGAATAAACCCCAATGATATTGAGAGTGTGACGGTGTTGAAAGATGCGTCTGCGGCGGCAATTTACGGATCGAGAGCGGCAGGTGGGGTTATTGTAGTGACTACAAAACAAGGGAAAGCGGGTAAGATGAAAGTGAATTATTCCGCTAATGTTTCGATCGTTTTGAAGCCGCAACGGGATATGAATTTGATGAATTCAAGGGAGAAATTAGCTTGGGAGCAAGAGTTGTGGGATGAATTCTCTGCGAAAGGTTTTAATAGCGGGACATATTACCCTGTCGTGGGGATTGTGGGGATGATTCGTTCCGGTAAAGACGAGTTTAAGGGGATGAGTGTCGCGGAGCAGGATGCGTATATCGAGGATTTGGCATCACAGACAACAGATTGGGTTGATATTTTGTTCCGGAATTCATTTTCAATGAGTCATCATCTTTCTTTGTCGGGAGGAAAGGAGGAGTTCACGTATTACCTGTCATTCGGATATTCCAACGAGAAGGGTACGATGAAGAATAACGCGTATAATCGTTATAACGTGAGTTCTAAGATAAATTTGAGACCAGTAGAACGGTTGAACCTTCAGTTTGGAGTGGATTTGGCCAGTCAGAAATCTGATGCTCCTTCGATGAATGTGAACCCGTTGGAATATGCTTATTATGCTAATCCTTACGAGCGCCCGTATAATGAAGACGGGTCGTATAGAGGCGATTACACGTATTTTACATTGAATCGGGTAAATGGCGGATTCACGGAAATGCTGCCGGAAGGGGGAGTGAATATATTGCGGGAGATGGAGGAAACGTCGAGTGATGCTTATAATACAACAGTAGATTTGCGTTTTAGCGTGGACTATCGTCTTTTGAGTAAATTCAGAGTATCCGGGATTGCCTCTTACTCTTTTACAAATAACAAGACGGATAATATAAATGGTAAAGAGTCTTATGCCGCTTTCTTGGATCGGTTGTCTTTTGATAGTTATCCGAGTACTCGGACATATGGGTCTATTACCCAGACTTCCGCAAATAATAGTAGTTATATGGCTCGGTTCCAATTAGGGTATGATGATCTTTTTAATGACCAACATCGCATCGGGATTATTGCAGGAGCAGAAATCCGGGGTGACAATGCCAAGAGTATTTATGAAAAACGTTATGGCTATGACGATGTAACGGGTAATTCATCTATTCCTTTGCCCCCGAAAACAGGAGATAATATTAGTTATAACCAGTTGATTTCATTCGGTAGAATCGTAGATGGGCTTTCTGGACAGAGTCGTACGGAGAATCGTTTTGCATCATTTTATTCGGCTGTAGATTATACTTTACGGGATAAGTATATGGTGAGTCTGTCGTTCCGGACTGACGGGTCAAATAATTTCGGTAGTGACGAGCAATTTAACCCGACGTGGTCTTTGGGGGCGGCGTGGCATATTGGGGACGAGGGGTTCATGCAAAGGATAAATCACGTGTTGAGTCGGTTAAAGCTAAGTCTAGCTATGGGATATACGGGTAATATAAACAAGACGGTGAAACCGAACTTGATCATGAGTTACGAGAGTGATTACAGAAAGGCCGATAATGATATGTACCGGATGGGATGGATCAAAAATGCTCCTAATCCCAAGTTGAAATGGGAGAAAACACGGGACATGAAAGTGGCTTTGGATTTCGGATTGTTTCGTGACCGAATTTCCGGAGTCGTGGAGGGATATTATCGTAAAAGTATAAATTGCGTGACATCGGTGAATGTTCCGGTGATGACCGGATTTTCTAGTCAGAGTTATAATACTTCCGAGCTTGAAAATAAAGGTATCGAGGGTACGATTCGGGCTACTATTTTAGAGTATAAGGGATTTCGTTGGAATATGTCGGCAAATATAGCGTGGAATCAGAATAAGTTGACAAAATATGAATCCCCTACCGGACATATTTACGGGAACTTGTACGTGGGATATCCTTTAGGGGCGGTTTTCGGAGGAAAGACTTCAGGTATCGATCCGACGACGGGGTTGTATAAGTTTAAATTGCGATCGGATGCCGTGATTAACAAGGAGACGGATTACGCGGACGCAACAAATTATCGGTTTTATTTGGGAACATCAACAGCTCCCACGACGGGAGGGTTTAATTTGAATTTTTCATATAAACAATTTGCGCTTAACATAGGAGGTGCTTTTACGCTAGGTGCCAAGTTGTTGAATGATTTAAACACTCCTGCCAGTTATTCCAGTATTTCGGTTGAAAACAAACCCTCGGTAGAAGGAGGGCGTGAATCTATCCCGATGAGATATAACGATTTGTACGTAAGTCATTTAAATGTGCGTAAAGATGTCGTTAATCGTTGGCGTGCAGATCAAACAGTTGGAACGAAATACCCACGGATACTGGATCGTTACGGCGAGCGTTTGTATCTTGACAGGACCAACCCGTCGAGTACTGATATCACTAATGGGGCTTTACTGGAGAATGTTTCTTTTTTGAGAGTTCGGGATATTACATTTACCTATAGTTTGCCGGAAAATATACTGAAAAAGATCTCCTTGTCATCAATGAGTTTCTATTTATCAATGAATAACTTCATCACGATTACAAACTATTCGGGAATTGATCCGGAAACACCGGGTGCTACTTATCCTGTAACACGTTCTGTTTCATTTGGTTTGAATATTGGTTTTTAAAATAAATATGGATTAAATATTTTTAGTTATGATACGTAATCGTAGGCTATGGGTGATAATAGGGCTGTTTGTCTTGTGTTGCTCGTGTAAAGAATATCTGGATTTAAAACCTTATGGGGAGACGATCCCGGAAACTCCGGAAGAGTTTGAAGCTTTACTTCATAGGACGTTAAATAATATAGACTATGGTAATGATGCTGTTATTATAGGAAATCAATCGACAATCCTGGATTATGATTGTGTGACGGATAATTTGGATGCAAGTTTGACAATTTTGCCGCAAGGGAATAGTTTAAACCTGTATCTGGGGGAAAAGTTGAATGGATTCCAATCTAATTACAGTCAACTTTATGAGAAAATCCGGGACTGTAATCTCGTGATCGAAAATATGACGCAGAAGGAGTCTGCAAAAGGAAAGAAAGTGTTGGCAACGGCTTATACGATGAGAGGCATATGCTATTATAACTTGTTGCGTTTATTCTGTGAACCTTACGATAAAGAAAATGAGAATTCACAATTGGGCTTACCGCTTGTTAAGGTCTTTGATATGGAGGCTAGGCCTATACGTTCTAGTATAAAAGCCACGGCTGAGTTTATTGAAGAGGATCTGAAGAATGGTATAGGGTATAACCTGACGGACGATATATATCGATTGACGGTTGACGTGGCCAAGGTTTACCTGATGAAACTTTATTTTTGGACGCAGAATTGGGGAGAGGTTACGACCTTGGGAGAGGAATTGTTGAAGAAATATCCTTTGTTGGAGGGTGAGGCTTATAAGGATATGATACAAAGTAAATTTACCCGAAAAGGAAATGTGTTGATCCGCTCGCTTGTTTACGGGGATGAAAGTGCAGAATCTACGTTTCAACTTTTGGTTAAATATCGTCCCGTGAGTAAGCAATTTATAGATTTGTTTGTGGAGAAAGAAAATGATATCCGGTATGAATTATTTTTTGATAAGAAACGTGTGGTTAAGAAGCAGTTGACGGCGCAAGTGAGAAGCGCTGAGATTGCTCTGATGTTGGCAGAAGCTTACGCTCATATTCCGGATAATGATAAGGCTTTAGAACATCTGAATGCCCTCCGAGCCAAACGAATCAGTAATTATGTGCCTTATTCATTGACAACTTTACCTTCTGACACATCGGTAGGAGAAATCAGAGAAGACGTGTACGGGAAACCTTTGACTCCTTTATTGGCAGCTATATTGAAAGAGCGCCAAAAAGAATTGTTTCTGGAAGGTGATCGGTTGTTTGAATTGAAGAGGAATGGATGTCCTGAATTTTGGGTTACGAAAGACGGTTTGAAGTATGTGACTCTAAAATACATGTACACAGCCCCGTTGTCAAGGGTGGATGTGGATTTAACTCCTGGGTTGATTCAGAATGAAGGGTATGAACTTTAAAATATGATTTGATATGAAAACGATGATATTGTTTTTTTTCGGGATGCTTTTGATTTGTAATGCTTGTGGGGATGTTGACGAGGAACCGCCCCGGACTGATAGTATAGCCCGGCAATACGTGATACCTCAGGCGAAGCCATTGACGGCAGAGGAGCGTGAATTTATTAAGGCTAAGAGAGAAGAATATAATAATGCGATAAATAATGTAGAATAAATTGTTAAACCTATAAACGAAAGATTATGAGAAATTTAATTTTACTGTTTTCTTTATTCTTATTAACAGGAATATGGACATCTTGTAGCGATAATGATGATGATGATATGCTGGATGTTTCATTTGCGAAAACGGCTTATTTTTTGCCAGCGAATGAACCGGTAAAAATAGAAGTGACCGCGAATTCAGCGGTTGCCGAGAATACGGTTGTAAAATTCGGGATTACTGGGAGTGCTGTGAAAGATGAGGATTACACACTCTCGGCGGAGGAATTTGTTATCCCGGCAGGTGAATCTTCTGCTTTCATAGAGATGACCCCAAAAGATAATTTTACGGCCGATCGGGATGTGAAATTATCAATCCTGTCTGGGACTAATTATAAAATCGGGAAAAATGGTGTTACCACGGTTACGGTAGAGTCCAAAGAACAATTGATTTATTCGTTCGTGCAGGAGTATTACGCTCTTGCAAACGAGGTAACGGTTGAAGTGGAAGTAAAGGCGGTTGCGGGTACTTATGGACAGAAAGAAGAAGTTCATATTCCTTTTACAATCGGGGATGCTTCTACTGCAAAAGAAGGCGTGAATTTTGAGATTGAAGGGGGTGTGAAAGAATTTGTTATTCCGGTCGGTTCTTCAAAAGGATCAATAAAAATAAAGTTATTGAATGAGGAGGAAGGAAAGGATAGGATTATTTTGGAAACGAAAGATTTGAGTGAACGTTTTATTCCGGGTAATTTTGATGAAGCGATCGTGAAGGTTGATGGAAAACCGATGGGAAGAATGATCGGAAAGTGGGTATTTGAAGAAGAATTGTTGTTGAATTATTGGAAAAGCAGCTATCTGGAATGGCAGCAGGCTCCAGAGTCTGATTTCGTGAATATGCCTGTGAATAATACGAATAAGGATACATTGGAATTTATTGCAGGAGAAGTTGACGAGATGAAAACGATTTTGACTGGTGATTTGAAGAATTATTTTAGGGATTGTGAGGTAACGTATGTGCGTGATGAAAAAGAACGCTTGATAGAAGAGGGTGGTATTCGTCCCACGGTAGTGACCATGTCTGTTTATCATTTAAGTAAAGCAAATGTTACTTTTTCAGCGGGAACTGTTAAGGAAAAAGAAATAGAAATAGGGTTCCGTATGATTGATGATAATACCCTAGAAATTACTTTGTATGATTATGAGCCGACTGATTTCTACCAGACGATTTACGAGGGAATGAAGGCTGTTGCTGGAGAGGGGGAAATTGCGATGCGATATATTCAATTGCGTTATCATTTTACAAAAGTAAAATAGTCGATGAGATTAATGATGTTTTTATGGATTGCATGCCTGTTGGCATGCAATTCTAATGATAGGACTCCGGTAAGGGGAAATTTACAGAATTGTAAAGGAAAGAAAGTTTATTTTGAGATTTGTGGGCAAGACACAACCATTACTGTGGCTTTAGATAGTGTGGGAAATTTTGAGATTAATTTACCGTTAAGGGAAACAGGATATGTGCGCTTGGCAAATGGTAAGGCCGCATTTCCGCTTTATTTGCAGCCGGGTGAGAAGGTTCAGGTGAAGATGGATGTGGAAAAAGTTCAAAATGGGGATTATAAATCTGTTGAATTGGTGGAAGGGAATAATCCGGAAACGAGGATGATGGTGGATTATTACGAAAAGCAGTGGTTCCCATCGACACAGGAAATGTTTGTGTTACCTCCGGTAGACTTTAAACAAATGATGGATTCTATCGTGCGGCATAATGATGCTATTATTACCAATTTTGTGAAAAAAACACCTTGTGACCCGGAATTCGAACGTTTGTTCAGAATACAAGTAAAAGTTCCTTTGGCTGCTTCTTACTTTTATTACCCCATGTATCATTCTTTATTAAATAGAGAAGATCAAAGTGAGGAGCCTGACCATTTCAATATATTTGATGAAATGTTACCGAAAAATGATATTGGTGTCTATCAGAAAGTATACCGATACAAGGTTTACGAGGTTTCCTATTGGAATAATTTGCTGGGAGAGAAGTTGGCTGGTTTGATGTCGGAACCGGAACAATTCGTGAATGCTTATATTGACGAGTTGAATAAATTGGGGTTGCACGAACAGATCCGGGATGATGTAGGGAATAATTTCGTGATGCAGTATTATAATGAATTACCGGAGGAAGCCGTGTTGATATTGAAAAGCAGATATAAGGAGATTGTTGTTAATCCAAAGTACCTGAAAGAAATAGAACGTGTTTTTCAAAATGTTTTGCCCTAAAAGAATTTTCAACTTTCAATTAATTGACTATCTTTGCACCCGCCTATCGAGAATAGGTAAGTAATTAATGAGTTAAAATTAAAAAGAATGGCAACTAAAATTAGATTAGCAAGACACGGTCGTAAAGGACGTCCGTTCTACCATGTAGTGGTAGCAGATAGTAGAGCACCGCGTGATGGTCGTTACATTGAAAGAATTGGTTCTTACAACCCGATGACCAACCCGGCTACAATTGATTTAAATTTCGACAGAGCGTTATATTGGTTGATGACCGGAGCTCAACCGACTGACACGGCTAAAAGAATTCTTTCTTACGAAGGAGTACTTATGAAAAAGCACTTGTTGGAAGGTGTGAAGAAAGGTGCATTTGATATGGCTGCTGCTGACACGAAATTTGAAGCTTGGAAAAAAGAGAAGATTGCTAAAATTCAGGCTAAAATTGCTCGTTTGGCTAACGAATCAGAGAGTGCTTATAAGGCTCGTCTGGAAGCTGAGGCTAAAGTAAAAGAGGCTAAAGCTGAGATCGTGGCTAAAAAACAAGCAGAAATTGCCGCTGCAAAAGCTGAAGCAGAGGCAGCTGCCAGAGCAGAAGTAGAGGCTGCCGCAACTGAAGTAGCCGCAGCAGAGGCTCCGGAAACTCCGGCAGAAACTCCAGCAGCAGAGTAATTTTATGGTCAAGAGAGAAGATTGCGTAAAGATAGGGGAGATCGGTAAGACTCATAACTTACAGGGCGCCCTTATTGTTTATACGGATAATGATCTTCTTGAACAATACATGGATGAACCGGTGTTTATTTTTTTAGAAGGGGCACCGGTTCCCTTTTATATTGCCGAAGATGGTTTAACAGAAAGAAACCATTCTTCTTATATTGTCAAATTTGATTTTGTTGACTCGAAAGAACAGGCAGATCGTTTGGTAGGATGTGACCTGCTAATGGATAAATACCTGTTGGAAGAAGAGAATGAATTGCCTTTTGAGCTTTCAGACTTGATTGGCTATTCCGTGCTGGACGAGTTGACGGGAGAGACGGGTGTCGTGGAGCAGGTGGATAATTATTCAGGTAACGTGGTTCTCACGATAAAAATATTTTCTAAAGAAATTCTTCTTCCCGTATCCGATGAATATGTTCTGGATATTTCTCATAACGAGAAAAAAATACATGTAAATATTTCTGAAGAAATCAAGGAGCTTTATTAAACCTTTTTAAATACTTAAACGTATAAATAGGTAAAAAATAATCGCTATTGGTGTGTCTTATTGGGTGTTTTGGAGTAGAGTACTTATCATGTAAAGTTCAATTTTTATTAAAGCAAAATATTTCTGTGGAATATTTCTAGTTTGTGCCAATTTTATATTTGGAAAATTTTTTGGCTTTATTTGAAATGATAAATATGTTATTATCAGGTAAATGTGTATTCATTTTGGAAAACTTTCGTGTTTTGTTAGTAAAAATATTTTTCCAAGAAGTTTTTTTTCTTTAGTTTTGTCCTTGTTGAATTGGTCACAAAAAATACTATTTATATAATACGCTAATGGAACAAACTACGAAGAAAGTGGAAAAGCAAAAAGAAACTGTGAAAGAAAAGAAAGTCTACACGCAGGAGGAGGCTTATAGCAGTTCCTTGAATTATTTCAAGGGGGATGAGTTAGCTGCCCGTGTTTGGGTAAGCAAATACGCTTTAAAAGATTCTTACGGGAATATTTTTGAGTTGAATCCAGATGATATGCATCATCGTTTAGCTTCAGAGATTGCTCGGATTGAGAGAAATTACACGAACCCGATGGCGGAAGAACAAATTTTCGAGGTGTTGCGTGATTTTAAATATATCGTTCCGCAAGGAGGGCCGATGACGGGAATCGGCAACGATTATCAAATTGCATCCCTTTCTAACTGTTTCGTGATAGGACATGATGGTCCTTCTGATTCCTATGGCGGGGTAATGAAGATTGATCAAGAGCAAGTGCAATTGATGAAACGAAGAGGTGGAGTAGGACATGACTTGTCCCATATTCGTCCGAAAGGGTCTCCAGTGAAAAACTCTGCTTTGACTTCTACTGGAATTGTTCCTTTCATGGAGCGTTATTCGAATTCTACCCGGGAGGTGGCGCAAGATGGTCGTCGGGGGGCGTTGATGTTGAGTGTTTCCATCAATCACCCGGATTCAGAAAGTTTCATTGATGCGAAAATGACCGAGGGGAAAGTAACCGGAGCTAATATTTCGGTGAAAATTGATGATGAGTTCATGAATGCGGTTGTCGAAGAACGTGATTATATTCAAAAATATCCGGTATATTCTGACGAACCTAAAAACGTGAAACAGATTAGTGCGGTAAAGTTGTGGAATAAGATTGTTTATAACGCATGGAAATCTGCTGAACCGGGTATCTTGTTCTGGGACACGATTATTCGGGAGAGCGTGCCGGACTGCTATGCAGATCTGGGGTACAGAACAGTTTCCACGAATCCTTGTGGAGAGATTCCGTTGTGTCCATATGACTCATGTCGTTTGTTGGCAATTAACTTGTATTCTTATGTGGTAAATCCTTTCGAGAAAGACGCTTATTTTGATTACGAGTTGTTCCGGAAACATGTAGCTATTGCTCAACGTTTGATGGATGATATTATTGATTTGGAATTGGAGAAAATAGATGCCATTCTTGAGAAAATTGCATCAGATCCGGAAGATAACGAGGTGAAGGGTGTTGAAATTCGTTTGTGGGAGAAAATTAAAACAAAAGCCAGAGAAGGGCGTCGTACCGGGGTCGGGATCACGGCTGAAGGTGATATGTTAGCTGCTCTCGGGTTGCGTTATGGTAGTGATGAGGCGATAGATTTTTCCGTAGATATTCATAAACAACTGGCTGTTGCCGCTTATAGTTCTTCTGTCGAATTGGCTAAGGAGCGTGGTGCGTTTAAAATTTTTGACGCTGAAAGAGAAAAAAATAATCCGTTTATTTCTCGTTTAAGAGAGGTAGCCCCGGAGATGTACGAGGAAATGGTGAAATGTGGTCGTCGTAATATTGCTTGTCTGACGATTGCTCCGACGGGAACAACCAGTTTGATGACCCAGACTACTTCCGGTATTGAGCCTGTATTCTTGCCGGTTTACAAGAGAAGAAGAAAGGTGAACCCGAACGACAAGAATGTGCATGTTGATTTCACGGATGAGATGGGTGATGCCTACGAGGAGTTTATAGTGTTCCATCATAAATTTGCCGTTTGGATGGAGAAAAACGGGTATGATGTCCATAAACGCTACACGAATGAGGAAATTGATGAAATGGTGGCTAAGTCTCCTTATTACAAGGCGACTTCTAATGATATTGACTGGGTTGCTAAAGTGCGTATGCAGGGACGTGTGCAAAAGTGGGTGGATCACTCCATCAGTGTTACCGTGAATCTGCCTGCAGATGTTTCAGAGGAATTGGTTGGGCAGCTCTATATCGAGGCTTGGAAGAGTGGATGTAAAGGATGTACGGTTTATCGTGATGGTTCTCGTTCCGGAGTTTTGGTTTCCAATAAAGATAAGAAGACGGATGGGGCAATGCCTGCCAAGCGCCCGAAGGAATTGGATGCAGAAATCGTGCGTTTCCAGAATAATAAGGAGAAGTGGATTGCCTTTATCGGTTTGTATGACGGACGTCCTTACGAGATCTTTACCGGTATCGCCGATGATGAAGAGGGAATTATGTTACCGAAGGCCGTGACCGATGGTAAAATTGTGAAGAACACGGATGAAGATGGAAATAGCCGTTACGACTTCCAGTTCTCGAACAAGAGAGGTTTCAAGACGACGGTCGAGGGGTTGTCATATAAGTTCAATAAGGAGTATTGGAACTATGCTAAATTGATTTCCGGGGTCTTGCGTTATGGAATGCCGATCAATCAAATCGTGGATTTGGTTGCTGCTATGGAGTTCGATAATGAGAACATCAACACGTGGAAGAATGGTGTGGAAAGAGCGTTGCGGAAATTTATCCCGGATGGTACGGAAGCTACTGGTTCTGTTTGTGAGAATTGTGGTTCTAAATCCGTTATTTATCAAGAGGGGTGTTTAATCTGTAAGGTTTGTGGTTCTTCTAAATGCGGGTGATGATTATATGGTAATTATATAGACTTTCGAGTTATAAGTGAAAGGTGACCAGATTAGTTTGGTCACCTTTTTTCATGATAATTGATGTGCTAAGATGTTTTACTTGATTTTCTTTAAAAGCGAGTTTTTGTATTCTTTGAAAATCAGATATTTGCATAAGTGAAAAAGATTGTATTTGTAATATGTATTTATTGTAAATTGTTGTTTGTCAGAGTGCTGTGTTGAAATTTAAACGAACGATTATTGATTGTTTGAATTGTTAAAAAATGGAGGCGTGTTTTTAGACAAATATTTACACATGTACACAATTAAGTTAGACAGACATTTAACAAAGAAAAGTTGCGCTTTGGGGTGACTTGATATTTTTTAATTACCAATATAATTCTTTTTAAGTATGAACAAAAAACGGAATTTTGCAAAAATGGCACTTTTAAGTGCTCTACTTTGTGGTCTTGCAAGTCCTACTTTCATCGGTTGTAAGGATTACGACGACGATATTAAGGATTTGCAGGAGCAGATAACTGCAAACAAAACATCCATTGATGAACTTTTGGGGAAAATTAAGGAGGGACAATTCGTACAGGGTGTTGAGAAAATCGCTAATGGATTGAAAGTTACTTTGGGTGATGGTAGTGTTGTTGAGATCGTGAATGGTAAGGACGGTGTTGATGGAAATGACGGAAATGATGGTAAGGTTCCTTCATTTGAAATCAAAGAAGACGGACACTTGTATGCGACTTATGAGGGGCAAGATCCTATTGATTTAGGAAATGTGAGAGGGGAAGATGGAGGTGCCGGTACTGTAACTGACGTGAAGCTCACGGTACAGGACGGGTATCTTTATTTGAACGGCAAAATTATCGAGCCGAAAATTGCTATCGGTGGGATTTTCTATGTAGAACAACAAGGCTATGTAGAACTTTATATGCCGAAAGGAACAGTGAATGAAGACGGAAGTATTACCGTTGGAGACTACGAGAAAGTAACACTTCCAAAAACAACGAATATTGTAACGGATATTTTATTCATGCCTTTAACTCTTTCTGCAGGAGAGGCTCCCATGATTTTCTTCCCGACAATTATTCAGGACGAGACTGATGGTGTGGGTAATTATGTAAATGGAACTGCTGCAGCTCCAGAATACACGGTAGGAACAATTCCGGCAGAGCCTAGTTCTATTCTTTATGCTGGTAAGGCTGAGTTGAAGTATCAGTTCAATCCTCGTTCTGTTTCTTTTGACGCTTTTAAAGTGTTAGGATTGTGGAAACATGGCGAGGCTACCGTAATTTCTCGTAGCATGAAAGACGGGGCAAACATGATCTTTAACAAGGGTCAGAGATTCTATGATATGGCAAATGGTGTTCTGGAAGGTGCTAAGAGTTATAGTCAAGATAAAGAAGTCGGAATGTTGCATTTCCGTGCAAAATCATGGAGATTTGCCGAGATGGTAGGTAATAATCACCAAGGTAATAAACGTGATCTTCTGACATTGGCTGTTTTGAACGGGAAAGATACCGTTTATTCAGAAATAGCACCGGCTAAACATTGGCATATTGCACAAAAAGATGTACGTATCGTGAATACGGATGTTGAGCATTATGCACTGGATGCAAACAAGGAAAACTTATATGCAGATAAATTCCGGTCCGTAAACTCTTACCAAGATAAAAAGGCAGCTCCTGCAAAACAAGAGGATGCAGATGAATATTACAAGAGTCTAGCTCCAATCACGACTTTCGAGATTGCATATGACAACCGGAAAGATAATGGAGGTAAAGGATTAAACTTGACAGAACTTTTCCGTACATTCTTTATTGACAATGGAACGGAATATCCGTTTATGACGAATGGATTTGATGACTATCAGTTGAAATTCGAAACCGTTTCTTTCAATAATTTAGGTGTTGACCAAACAGAAAGATATTTGGAATTGGTTTCTACGATGGAAAAAGACGGAACGGATGAAAGACAATTAGTAACTAAAGCTTACGTGAAATCTCCGGATCAATATCCAGGATTTGAACAAGGTGATCACTCTGCTGCTATTGGAAGAACTCCGATCGTGCGTGTGAAATTGGTTGCTCCGGTTGAAGATGGTGCTAGTGCAGAAGCAGAAGAAAATGTTGTTGCTTCTCGTTTGATCAAGTTAGAGATCAAGGGTAAAGAGAGTGTAACTGAAAAGATTGTAATCAAAGACACGATCAGAGTAATGCTACAACATAAAGATCAAGCTGTTGAACTTGATATGGACCACATTTACAATGACCTTCGTGTACAACAAGCAGGTTCTAGAGGTAGAGAAGAATTCCACAAACATTATCAATTCGATCCGACTATTACGATTGATTTGCAAAAACAACATACTGCTGCTTTAGATGCAGATGCTCGTAAGAAAGATGTTGATTTGGAAGAAAGAAAAGCAGAAGACGGAACGATCTTGAATCAATTGGATTTGATTGTTAAACCTACTGCATTCAGCACGGAACATGTGGAGTATGTTGTTAAGGCTAAGTATGTTGACATCCCGAATAGTGGAGAAATTTATCCGGATGTAAATGTTGAATACACTGTATTTGTAACTTATCCGAACGCTGTTGCTCCTGAAATTACCAAGTTGAATTGGCAAAATCCGGGAACTAATGGTGAAGGTGGTTTGATCTATGCTCACGGACGGATCGCTCCGGGTGCTGACGGAAAAGTTGAAACAACGGATGACGAATATGATATGGTGGCCGTTTTGAACAATATGTTTGACTTGGAGAAATACACGATGGATCAAATGCTGAAACCGAGAACGGGTGAAACTGCATATGATTTGGCAACAATTGCAAAACCTACATTATCATTCGAATTGGTTGACAAGTATAATAGTTCTTCCGATTGGGCTGGAACAACCGATGGTCTTAAATTGTATCAAGAAAATGGTGTTTGGAAGATTGAATTGGAAAAATCAGATGCCGGACGTCAATGGATCAATGCTATTGGTGAAGACAGTAAGAGAGTGAAGATTCGTGCCGTAGTAAGTTTCAACGAATGCTATGACGGATTGTATGGAACTTGCAACAATGGCGAGAAGAAGTATAACAAAGACCAAGCTTCTGACAATTTACCAGAATGTAAAACCACAGACAAGGTAGGTTCTCAAGCTCATGATATGCACGATTATACGGGAACTGCTAAGGCTCCTGAATATGGACGTTCTCAAGTTGTAATTAAAGAATTTGAAGTTGCATTTATTACCCCGATCAGATTCGTCAAGAAAACTATCGATCCGTTGTATGACAAATATCCTCTTGCTGAGAACAAAGCTTATTTGAAAGATTGTTTCAGACTTGCAGATTATTTGTCTGACGAGAATGCAGCACAAGAAGGCTTTAGATACAACCATATTGTATACGATACAGATCTGACAGATCAAGGAACTATTGATTTGTTCAAACGTGGAACCGATGGATGGTGTAACTACTGGAAACAGGTATACGATGTAAACAGTGTGTTCGAATACAAGGTAATCGGTGGATTCTTCAGCGATGGAACTGCGCTTGATACAGAGAACTCCAAGAAAATCAAATTTGAAACGGATGCCGAAGGCGAATATGTAACTTGGATCAATGATGGTGAGGATATTGCTAACGAATTTGTAATCAAAGTTGAAGTTTGTGTAAAACATGTTTGGGGTCTGGTATGCAATCATGCAAATAAAGAAACTGAACGTGGACACTCAGTTGTGACATTGGAAATTCCGGTAAAATTCCATAAAAACTAGAAATAGGATTAGGATACAGAGAGTATATAAATCTTTGCAACCAGAAGGAAATCATTAAAATGATTTCAAACAAGAAGAGAGGGGTGTCTGATTCAGACACCCCTTCTTCAAACGATCAGAAATTGAATACGACACATTTAAGTATGAAAAAATTGCTATTATCTTTTTGCTTTTTAGTGCTGACTTCTTTTTTGTGGGCACAAGTGCAAAAGAAACAAGTGTACAATGATTTTTCCCGTTGGAGCTTGGGATTGAACGGGGGCATATCCATTTTCCGTGGGGACATGGTTTCTTTCTCCGCTGATAAAACTTACCT
>NZ_JBCOSQ010000030.1:0-56546 GCF_040920905.1 Butyricimonas sp. RTP31003st1_G1_RTP31003_210430
GATGTGGATTTCGATATGCGGAAACGGAAGTTCGTGGACGTGCAGACAATTTTCCACAAGATGGAACAGCGTACGTTAAGTGCGGCATATCGTTTTTATTGTAACAAGAACTTGGAAGATGCCCACACGGCTGCTGCCGATACGACGGCTACTTACGAGGTGCTGAAAGCCCAGCTGGATCGTTATAATGACACGCTGGAGAACGACATCGCTTTCCTAAGCAAGTTCTCAACACAGAATAACACGGCGGATTTTGCCGGATTTATCATTTACAATGAAGAAGGGGTGGAGGTATTTAATTTCGGGAAGAACAAAGGGGTTCCCGTGGTGAAAGTACTGAAAGAGCAACCCGGTTATTTTGCGTGGATGTTGAACGGGGAGTTCCCCTTATACACGAAGAAGATTTTGACCGAGATCCGTCTGCGGACGGCAGGGTTAGTGAAGTGACCCGGGAAAGAGTATTCCCAGATAATTAATTATATTCCTGTTTCTCAAGGACGAAGTTTGTGCATTCGTGCGTTGCCTGGTCTTTGGGAAACAGGAATTTGTATTTTCCTATTTCTCTCCCACTCCGGTTTGGTCTTCGTTGTATGTTGCGCTAATGATACGAGAGGATTTATGCAGAGTTCACGTGTATTTTCCATGTTGTTTGCTCGCAAGTGACACGGAGAAAGCACGGAGGAACCACGGAGAAACCTAGGCAGAACACTAGCGTAATAATGTATTACGAGCAGTGTGGAATCGGTCGATACATGCAGCCCACTTGTTTCAATATGGTACGTTTTTACTTATGGCGACGTTACAAGGTGTCGTAGTGACGGAAGTAGAAAAATATATTCTAAATGATAAAGTTTTCCTCGACGGTTCATGTCATGGAAAACTTTATCATTTTATTCCCGTATACGAGTCAGATTAAGTGATCAATAGATGGTTAGGGGGCGTATCAGGTCGAGGGGGGAAAACTCTAATTATAAAGTTATTTGTTTAAAATGTAAATATGGCATATTCATTGCTATTTAGCCGAGCGATTGAATGAGAATAATTTGTAATAAATAAGAAGGTTTGTTTTATGGGGTTTAAATGGATGGTTTATATTGCGGTGACTCTTTTGTGGAGTGGCTGCAAAGGGAAAAAGGATAACACGTATCAGGATATTGTACGTCCTGTGAGAGTGGTAAATGTCGAGTCTTTGGGAGCTATCAATAAGTTGTATACGGGTGTCGTGGAGGCCGAAGAATACAGTAATCTGGCATTTAAGTTGTCCGGACCGTTGATCGCAATGAACGTGGATGAGGGGCAGAAAGTGAAAAAAGGACAGGTGATCGCGGCGGTTGACCCGCTTGATTATCGCTTACAGTTCGAGGCGAACAAGGCGGCTTATTTAACGGCTAAATCCCAGTTGGAACGGAACAGAAGGCTGCTTTCCATGCAGGCGATCTCACAACAGGAGTACGAAATTGCGGAGGCTAATTATATAAAAGGTAAATCGGCTTACGAGACGTCAGCGAACACGCTGGAAGACACAAAACTGCGGGCCCCGTTTGACGGTTTTGTGGAGAAAAAATTCGTAGAGAATTACCAGAAGGTGAACCCGGGCGAGTCGATTATCAAGTTGGTTAACCCAAATAAGCTGGCGGTTGGTTTTACATTGCCGGAGACGAGTGTTGACTTAACTCGTACGCCTATGACGGTGACCGTGGAGTTTGATACCTACAAGGGGATATGGTTCAAGGCGAAAGTGAAAGAATTTATTGATGCCTCGCCCGACGGAACGGGTATTCCGGTGAAATTGGTGATAGATGATTCCCGGTTTTCGAGGGATAAGCATAATATATATCCTGGTTTTTCCTGTAAAGTAAATTTGAAGATTGAAACTCCGGTGGAGGATAGTTATATCGTGCCGATGAGCGCGTTGTTCAAGAACCCGACCTCGAACGAGACGTGTGTTTGGGTGTATGACCCGAAGACGGAAACGGTGACTAGCCGGACCGTGGAGATTGGGCAGTTGTTCGGGAATGATAAGATCATGGTGCAGAAGGGACTCTCGAACGAGGATACGATTGTCGTGGCGGGAGCGAATTACATAACGGAAGGTCAAAAGGTGAAGTTGCTTAAATAGTTTGATATGATGAATATAGCTAAATATTCGCTGGAAAACACGAAGGTGGTTTATTTCTTTTTGGCCATATTGTTAGTCGGGGGAGTTTTATCTTTCGATCTGCTGGGGAAAAAGGAGGATTCGCCTTTCGTGATTAAAACGGCGGTCATTATAACGAGATACCCGGGGGCTACCCCTAATGAGGTCGAGCAGTTAATCACGGAGCCGATCGAACGGGAAATTCAATCCATGCGGCGGGTACACAAGATCAAATCGGATTCCTATTATGGGATGTCTAAAATACAAATCGAGTTGAGCCCGGCAACACCGCCGGAGGAGATGCCCCAGATGTGGGACGAGTTACGGCGTAAGGTGCTGAATATACAACCGTCGCTGCCACAGGGAGCCTCGACGATCAGCGTGTCAGATGATTTCGGTGACGTGTTCGGGATATACTACGGGCTGACGGCCGGGGAGGGTTTTTCTTATCACGATTTGCGGGAGTGGGGACAAAAATTGAAGACTCAGCTTGTTTCCGTGGACGGGGTGCAGAAGGTGGCCTTGTACGGTGAACAGACGGAGGTGGTGAACGTGTTTATCTCCATGTCGAAGTTGGCGAATTCGGGGATTGATCTGAATTCTTTGATACAGACGATCAAGTCGCAGAATTCTCTGATTAACACGGGAGAGAAACGGGCGGGAAATTTGGAATTGAAGATATTGGCCGACGGGACGTACAAAACGCTAGATGATATTCGTAACCAGTTGATCGTGACCCAGGCGGGACAACAGGTACGACTGGGGGATATTACCACGATTGAAAAGGGGTACATGGACCCGCCAAGCAGTTTGATGCGGGTGAATGGTAAGCGGGCTATTGGTATAGGTATCTCGACCGATCCGGAGCGTGACGTGGTGAAGACGGGGGATAAGGTGAAGGAGCGATTGAGCCAGTTGGAGGAGTTGATGCCCGTGGGAATCGAACTCGTGACTCTTTACCCGGAGAACGAAATTGCACGGGAGGCAAACAATGGTTTCCTGTTGAATCTGGTGGAGTCCGTGGTGATCGTGATCTTTATTATTTTGCTGGTAATGGGTACCCGTGCCGGGTTATTGATCGGTTCCTCGTTGATTTTCTCGATCGGTGGTACGATGCTGATTATGCAGTTTATGGGAGTCGGGTTGAACCGGACGTCGCTGGCAGCCTTTATTATAGCAATGGGCATGCTGGTGGATAATGCCATCGTGGTGACGGATAATGCTCAGATATTGATTAAAAAGGGTATGCGTCGGCGGGATGCTTTGATCAGGGGGGCCACCGTCCCGCAGTGGGGATTGTTGGGGGCCACGCTGATTGCTATATTTTCTTTTTTACCCTTGTACTTGGCGCCTTCTTCCGTGGCGGAGATGGTGAAACCGTTATTTATCGTGCTGGCGGTTTCGCTGGGATTGAGTTGGATTCTGGCGTTGACGCAGACGACCGTGTTCGGTAATTTTATACTGAAGGAGAATTTCGGAGATTCGAGTAAAGATCCTTACGATACGAAGTTCTACCGCAGGTTTGTTTCCGTGTTACGGGGATTGATCAAGCATAAGGTGATCACGATTGTCTCGGTGGTCTGTTTGTTCTTGGTGTCCATGTATATCATGGGGATTATGCCACAAAATTTTTTCCCGAGTATGGATAAACCTTATTTCCGGGCAGATTGTTTCTTGCCGGAAGGGTTCAGTATTCGGGAATCGGAGGATATGATGTCGGATATTGAGGCTTATTTGCTGGAGCAGGATGAGGTGGTGAACGTGTCGGTAACGATCGGGGGATCGCCCTTGCGCTATTATCTGGCAAGCACGTCTTTCGGGCCAAAAGCGAACTTCGGAAATCTGTTGATCGAGGTGGAAAAAAAGGAACAATCTCCGATCGTGGAGGAGCGTTTGAATACTTACGTGCGGGAGAATTACCCGGATATGTTGATCCGTTCCTCTTTGTTCAAGTTGTCCCCGGCGGTGGAGGCCGCCATCGAGATCGGTTTTATCGGGGAGAATATCGACACGCTTGCTGCCTTGACGGAACGGGCGATGAATATCATGCGAGAATGTGATATGGTGACGGATGTTAGAAGTAGTTGGGGAAATCAAGTTCCCGTTTGGGAACCGGCCTACTCGCAGGAACGAGGACAACGTCTCGGGATTACTCGCCAGTCGGTGGCTTACGCTTTGAAGATTGCCACGAACGGGTTGGCTATCGGGGATTTCCGGGAGAAGGATTTGTTTATGCCGATATTGCTGAAAGAGGATGGGTTTGATAGTAAGAATCTGGATAACATGAAGACGCTGCCCGTGTTTGCCACGCAGGGGTTCACGGTGCCTTTGGCGCAGGTGGTGGATAGTTTTGCCTACGATTATCATTATAACGTGATCAAACGGTATAACCGGGACCGGGTAATGATGGCGCAATGTGATCCCAAACGGGGTGCGAATACGAAAGCGGCTTTCTCGGAAGTGTGGAACAAGGTGAAAAGTATGGATATGCCGGAAGGCTACCGAATGAAAATATTCGGGGAGGACGAGAGTCAGGTGGAGTCCAACGAGGCTTTGGCTGCCAATATGCCGTTGACGTTTATCTTGATGTTTATCGTGTTGCTATTGCTTTTTAGAACCTACCGGAAACCGACTATTATATTGCTGATGGTGCCGTTGATTTTTATCGGGGTGGTCTTCGGCTTGCTGGTGATGGGGAAAATGTTCGACTTTTTCGCTTTACTGGGCGTGTTGGGATTGGTAGGGATGAATATCAAGAATGCGATCGTGCTGGTGGACCAAATCGGTATCGAACAGGAGAACGGGTTGGCCCCGCTGGATGCTGTGTTGCAGGCCACGAAGTCAAGAATAGTTCCGGTGGCAATGGCTTCGGGTACGACGATATTGGGTATGCTGCCCCTGTTGTTCGACGCTATGTTTGGCGGCATGGCAGCTTGTATCATGGGGGGCTTGCTGGTAGCCAGTTTGTTGACTATCGTGGTGTTGCCCGTGACGTATTGTTTGATATTCAGGATAAAAGCGGAGTGATTTTGAATTTTAGATTTAATGATTTTAGATTGAACTCCTCCGGCCTTCGGCCACCTCCTCTATAAACAGAGGAGGAGCTGGTACTCCTTTCACAAACAAGGAAGTAACTCGGCTCTCCCTCTGCCAGAGAAAGCTAAAAGTTAAAAGTTAAAAACTAAAAGTTGAAAGTAGTAAATTTAGAAGCGTTGATTTTGTGGGCGGAAATCTAAAATCTACAATCATTAAATTTGAAATTAGTAAAGGGAGTACCCCGAAGGGGGGAGGGAGTTTATTTTCAATATTCAATTTTTAATTGTATGAAGGTTTTTGTTATTACAATAGGAATTTTATGGATGACGTTGGGGAGCGGAATAGCGCAGACCTTGACGGTCGAGGAGTACCGGGCGAAGGTGCTGGAGTATAATCAGGATATCAAGCAATCGAGGGAGGCTGTCAAGGCGGCGATATATGCGTTGAAAGGGGTAAAAACGGGATTCTTTCCAAAATTGCAATTAAGCGGGAATTATTCGTATCAGATAGAAGACGTGGAATTTATGCAGGGGGTTGATCTGAAACACAATAATTATTCGGCGGAGGCGACATTGTCGCAGAACGTGTATGCGGGGAGTATGGTACGCAAGCAGCAAGAGGCGGCGAAGTTACAGAAAGCGATTGCCCGTTTGGGGGAAGAGTTGACGACGGATAATATTGTTTATGCGGCTGACGTGAGTTATTGGACGTTGGCGGCTAACGAGAGTCTGTTTTATATTTCCCAAGAGTTCGTGTTGATCGTGAAGGAGCTGGATGGGATTGTACAAAAACGTTTTGACGAGGGGGCGATCAGCAAGACGGACTTGCTGATGGTGAAGACCCGCTTGAAGGAGGCGGAGTTGCAAGAATCTACCCGGAATATGAATTACCAGACAGCGATGCAGTCGTTTAAAATCATGATGGGGGCTCCTTTAGAGGAAAAGTGGGTTATTATTGACTCGATCCAGAAGCCGGTGATCGTTCCGGGTTTACAACCGTTGGAAGTGGCTTTGAAACGGAGGGCCGATTACCAGATTGCCGTGCAGGATTTTAATTTGACCAAGCAACAGACCAAGATTATACGTTCAAAGTATCTGCCGCAATTTGCCGTGGGGGTGAAGGAGACGTGGGGTACGCCGTTGATTAATGTTTCCGGTGACGAGAAGTTCGCGACGGTGGCTTTTGCGAAGTTGAGTATGCCTATTTTCAACTGGGGAGAGAAACGCCAGTACGTGAAACAGAATCGTGCGATGGAGACAAGTAAGGAGTTAGCCATGAGTAAAGTCGAGGATCAAGTGAAAGAGGAACTGGCAAATGCTTGGGTGAAGTTAAACGAGAACTGGAGACAGGTGGAGATTGCCAATTCCACGTTGGAGATTGCCCGGGAGAACTTGAAGTTGAATACTTTTAGCTATAACGAAGGGAAGTTGCCTATTCTGGATGTGCTGTCTTCGCAGGCGACTTGGTTGCAAGCCTACACGAACGTGGTTTCGGCGAATTACCAGTATAAGGTGGCGTATGCGGAGTATGTAAGGATTTTGGGAGGACGGTAGGATTTTAGATTTATGAATTATGATTTATGATTGGTTTTTCACTATCTTTGCTTATGAAATTGGAATAAATAAGATAGAAGATGAATAAACAACTTCAAAATCGAGTAACTTATATTATTTATTGCATAAATGCTTTTGGTGAGCGTTATAGCTTGAATGCCAAGCAGGCTTTTGCTTATTTGCAACGATTTAAGGGGCTGGCTTTCTTGGAGGAATGTTATGAAGCAGAGCATCAGCTTTCAATACATGATGCGGTAAATGATCTTTCGGTTATTTGTAAACGTAACGGGGGAGGGTTGGAATGATGATTTTGTTTCATGGTTCTAACGTACCGATTGAATCAATAAGGCTTGATTTATGTAGTCCTAATAAGGATTTTGGGCGAGGTTTTTATTTGACAGATATAGAGGTTCAAGCTGGCCAAATGGCTCTTCGGCGAGTGCGTATAGCGGGAACGGGTCGTGCTGTTGTGTCAAGATATGCTTTTGAGGAAACATTATTGGATAGTGTGGAGTTGAAGATAAAAATATTTGATCGACCATCTAAAGAATGGGCGTTATTTGTTATGGCTAATCGAGAGGCAGAACAGACAGGTTTTCGGCATGATTATGACATTGTTATAGGACCCGTGGCTGATGATGGTGTTGCTTTTCAGTTGGAACGTTACGCTAGACAATTGATTTCACTTGAAACATTAGTTGAAGAATTGACATACAGGAAACTGAATCGACAATATTTTTTCGGAACAGAATTGTCTATCTCAAAATTACGAAAATTATGAGTAATGAAACCCAATTCTTGATAGATTCTTTGGTGGAGCGTCTGACTTTACGGGTGATGGAGGAATATGGACTTTCTATCACGGAGGCTTTAAGTTTAGTTTATAATTCACAGCTTTACGAAAAGATCGTGGATGTAGAAACGGGGTTGTATTATCAAAGTGCATCATACAATTACAATTTACTTCGTCGTGAAATTATGCTGGGTAAAATAGCGTGATATATGCTTAGATAATAAGCTATTATTTTATAGTTTTTCCCTTGTTTTTGTGATTTTTTGGAGATCATGAGAACAGGGGAAAAATTATGTTGTTTTTTTTCGGGTTTAGGGGGGATTTATAGCAAGAAATTGTATTTTTGCAAATCAATGGATAATACGGTATTAAAAGTTTGAGAGATATGACGATAGAAAAAATGCTTACTCAGCAGGTGCTGGAGGCCGTAAAGGCTTGTTATGGGGTTGAATTAACCGAGAAAGACGTACAGTTGCAGGAAACCCGGAAAGAATTTGCCGGTGATTTGACGGTGGTCGTTTTCCCGTTTACCCGATATTCCAGAAAATCGCCCGAGGAAACGGCTAAAGAGCTGGGAGAGTATTTGAAACAAAATATTGAAGAGGTGGAAACCTACAACGTGATCAAGGGATTTTTGAACGTGGTGATTTCTTCCGCTTACTGGATCGAGGTGTTGAATGACGTGGCAAAAGAGGAAAAGTACGGTTATGCGAAGGAGCCTAGCGGGAAGACTTACATGATCGAGTACTCTTCACCGAACACGAATAAACCGTTGCATTTGGGACATATCCGGAATAATTTTCTGGGATGGTCGGTTTCTGAGATTCAGAAGGCAAACGGGCATAAGGTGATTATGGTGAACTTGGTGAATGACCGGGGGATTCATATCTGTAAAAGTATGATCGCGTGGGAGAAGTTTGCCAACGGTGCTACTCCGGAAAGTACAGGAACTAAGGGGGATCACTTCGTGGGAGATTATTACGTGCGTTTTGACAAGGAGTACAAGGCGCAGATCAAGGAGTTGATGGAGCAAGGCAAAACGGAAGAGGAGGCAAAGAAAGAGGCCCCGATATTGTTGGAGGCTCAGGAGATGTTGCGCAAGTGGGAAGCCGGGGACGAAAAGGTGGTTTCCTTGTGGCGGACCATGAACGATTGGGTATTGAAAGGTTTTGACGAGACCTATAAAATGATGGGTATCTCGTTTGACAAAGTATATTTCGAGTCACAGACATACAAGAAAGGACGTGACCTCGTGTTGAAAGGTTTGGCTGATGGCGTACTTTACCGGAAAGATACCGGAAGCGTGTGGGCCGATCTTACCGGTGATGGGTTGGATCACAAGTTGTTGTTGCGGGATGACGGGACTTCTGTTTACATGACGCAGGACATTGGTACAGCATACGATCGTTTCAACGAGTTTAACATGGATCAGGAGATATACGTGGTGGGTAACGAGCAGAATTACCATTTTCAGGTGTTGTCATTGGTTTGTAAGAAGTTGGGATTCGATTGGGCCGACAAGATCAAGCATCTTTCTTACGGTATGGTTGAATTACCGGAGGGGAAAATGAAATCCCGGGAGGGGACGGTGGTGGATGCCGATGATTTGATTGACGAGATGATTCACACGGCTCGTACGACTTCCGAGGAGTTGGGGAAACTGGACGGTTACACGAAGGAAGAGGCCGAGGACGTGTATCGTAAGGTTGCTTTGGGGGCGCTAAAGTATTTTATCTTGAAGGTCGATCCGAAGAAGACCATGATGTTTAACCCGAAGGAATCTATTGATTTTAATGGGAATACGGGTCCATTTATCCAGTACACCTATACTCGTATTAAGTCTGTTTTGCGTAAAGCGGAAGAGGCCGGGGTAAAGATTGTTCCGGGAGATATTCACACGGCATTAACCGAGAAGGAACAGAATTTGGTTAAGCTGATTGCTAAATTGCCCGCAGTCGTGAAGGAGGCAGGGGATAATTATAGCCCGGCGTTGATCGGGAATTATGCTTACGAGCTGGCGAAGGAGTTTAACCAGTTCTATCATGATTATTCTATCCTGAAGGAAGAAAACGAACAAGTGCGTAATTTACGTTTGCTACTGGCACAACAATGTAGCGTGGCAATAGAGAATGCCATGGGTATGTTGGGAATAGAGATGCCGGAAAGAATGTAATGATTTTAAATTTACGATTTTAGATTGTGTGATTCCGGCTACTTGAAACCGGTGGCCGGTAAAAAGATATAAAATATGAAAAAGATTGCACCGAAAGATATAGACAAGAACGTGATCAAGTTGATCGGTCAGGATTGGATGCTGGTGACGGCTGGGGATCAGGAGAAGTTCAACATGATGACGGCTAGTTGGGGATCGATGGGGTATTTGTGGAATAAACCCGTGGTGATGGTGTTCGTGCGGCCACAACGTTACACATTCGAGTTTACGGAGAAAAAAGATGAGTTTACCTTGTCATTTTTTGACGAGAAGTACCGTCATGCATTGAATGTATGTGGTTCTGTTTCCGGGCGTGACGTGAACAAGGTGCAGGAAAGCGGGTTGACACCCTATTTCACGGAGGCCGGGAATCCGGCTTTTGAGGAGGCAACATTGGTGTTGGAGTGTAAGAAATTATATACTGACTTCTTGAAGGAAGAGGCTTTTCTGGATAAGAAGATCGTGGATAGCCAGTACGGCCAGAAGGATTTCCACAAAGTGTACGTGGCCGAAATTGTTCATGCTTGGGTGAAGGAGTAGCTGATGGATTTATGCACGTATCATAGTCATTGTAATTTTTGTGACGGGAAAGCCCCGGCGGAGGATTTCGTGAAGGCTGCCATCGAGGCGGGATTCCATAGTTACGGGATCTCTTCGCACTCACCACTTCCTTTCGAGACCCGTTGGTCTTTAAGCAAAGGAAACGTGGAGGCTTACCTGACGGAGATAAAACGTTTGCAGGAGAAATACGCGGGGCAGATCGAGCTTTACGTGGGGATGGAAATTGATTATCTGAATGATGATTGGGGACCGGCAGTAGAATATTTTCAGCGTATGCCGCTGGATTACCGCATTGGTTCCGTGCATCTCGTGACCGAGGAACAGACGGGTGAGATCATGGATATGGACGGGAAGTTCGAGGATTTTAGGGAGAACTTGCGTTTGATTTTTCATGATGATCTGAAATATCTCGTGGAGGCTTATTTCAAGGCGTCTTCCCGGATGGTAGAGTTAGGTGGTTTTGACTTTGTGGCGCATCTGGATAAAATATCCATGAACGGTTCGCTGATAGATAGCACGTTGACGGAACAGGAGTGGTATAACCGGTTGTTGTGGGACTATATGTCCTTGATAGCGGAGAAAGGTGTCATGGTGGAGGTGAACACGAAGGCATACACGAAGAAGGGGATGATGTTTCCCAATGTGAAGTATTTCAAGTGGTTGAAAGAGTTGAATATTCCTGTGATGGTGAATTCTGACGCCCATTTGCCCCAGCTGGTAAATGACAACCGGGCGTTGGCATTCGAGTGGTTGCGGGAAGTCGGAATAAAAAGCACGATGCGCTTGCATCAAGGTGCGTGGGTAGAAGTACCAATAGATAATAAATAGTGTAATGAATAAATTTCTGATTCTATTAAGCAGTTTGTTTGCGTTGACTTTCTTCGGTTGTAATAACGATGAAGAGGAACTCGATTTGATTGATACGTTGGAAAATGAGAAGATCGCTATTCACGAGTACCTGAGTCAAATTACCACGCCGATTCTTTATCTTGAGTATTATAGCGTGCATGGTATGTTAATTGATACGGTTTTTATTTTCAATTACGATAATAGTGGCGAGGTGGCAAAGGATTCGGGATGGGTGTTGATGGATTACGAGAAATTCTATCTGAATGGAGGTAAATTGGATACGACATCTCCCGAACAGGGTGATTCCACGTTTACTTATGCTTTTGGAGGACCGGTACTTTATCGTTATGACACGATCAAGAAATATGATTATGTGGCGGAAGCGTTTCGACATATTAGTGTTGGAAGTATGGGAGGAGAAATGATTGTACCCTCTATTTTGGCCGGAGATAAGAATAATTACGGGAAACCGTTACATTATAAGTTAAAGGCACATAAGCTCATTAACGATGTGAAAGTGAATGAGTATAAGTTGATTCGAAGTTATCTAGTAGACGTTATAGGCGTGGAGAGTGCTTTTGTTGACTTTCCTACGCGAGAAATTTCATCTATTGGAGAGCGGGATACAGTTACTTATACAGCTATTTTGGAGAAAGGAACGGGCGATCGAGATATTCAAGTGGGGGATTCTGTTTTGTTGGAAATGGATTATGGCTTGCTGGATGATGTGGGATTACAGAATCGGGTGTTGAGAAGTATGGGACGTGATTCTATTTATTTCTTGTTTAATGAGACTTGGCAGAAAAATTATCCAACAGGGTTGGTGAAAGGATTACAGCATTTACAAGCTGGAGATTCTGCACATATTATTGTACCTTATGGAATGGCTTATGGTGCGGTAGGTACAACCCGGGAAATAACTTTCCGAGATCGTACTAAACTTAAACAATATTTAATTCCTCCATACTCAACGTTATGGTATTGGGTACGGATTCGTAAAGTGGTTCCACCTAAAACGGAAGAAGAATAGTTTGAAAAATAACAGCTAAATAGAAACGGAAAATGAAAAGTAATTATTGGGTAATGCTGCTTTGCCTTTTGGCAAGCGGATTCATCGGGTGTTCCGATGATGATGGTGACAATTGGAAGAAAACATTTGAGGATGAGCAGGCTAGGATTAAAGACTTCGTGTATACTAAGGATTCTGATCCGAAGATCTTCAAGTATCAATATACTTACCTGAAAGAGAATATAGAGGATTACGCTTACTTGTTTAATTACCAGAAAGAAGGAAAGAAAGCAACGTATGGTGATTTCGTTTGGATTAATTACACGCAAAAGAGTTTGACGGGGAATATTATTGATTCTTCGGATCCGAGTGTTGCCGTCGGTGCCGGAGTTTCTCCTTATTATACTTTAGGAGGACCGATATTAGTGCAAATGAATACAGATGCGGAAAAATATATCGATCCGTTATCTGATATTTTAATGAATATTCCGGAAGGAACAACGGGAAGTTCAATTATTTCGAGTATTATGAGTCTTTCAACTGCTTTAGTTTATCGGGAATATATGGTTGAAAAGATTGTAACAGAACATAATCTACTTGCTTATGAAAAAAGTTTAATGAAACAATACTTAGATACGGTAAGTGGGATAAAAAGTATTTCTGAATTTACCTCGAATGATGAGATTGTGAATAATGATACAATTGCTAAAATTGCTACATTCAAGATTGGAACTGGGGCGGAGATAACTGCTACGGATAGCGTCACAATATGGATGGAAGGAAGTATTTTGGACCCGTTTGGAACTTCTCGTAAGTTCTTGAAAATGGATAAGGATGTAGAATCCGTGAAAGAGAGTGTAGCAAGTTTAAAGCCATTAGGCTTGCGTTTAGCAATGACAAAATTGAAGGTGGGTGATAAAGTACAAGTATTACTACCATCTGATATGGGATATGGCTATGGTGGAGGGTTTGATATGTCTACGGGTAATTGTATTGTTCCCAGATATTCAACTCTTTTATATACAATAGAAGTATTTGATACGCAGAAAAATCCGAAGGAAAAGTAATTATCATGAATATAAATTTGGAAAACACGCTGGCGCTTGCAGTGGCATGGGCGAAAGAGGTTGGGGAAATTCAATACTCTTATTTCAGAAGTGGACATTTGGAACTTGAAACGAAGTCAACGGTACATGATGTCGTGACGAAGGTGGATAAGCTAAGTGAGTCCATGCTGATCGAGCGTATCGGCAAGTGTTTTCCCGATCATAGTGTGTTGGGGGAAGAAAGTGGGGAACATGATGCTCATAGCGACTATCTGTGGGTGGTGGACCCTTTGGACGGGACAAATAATTATAGCCAGGGATTACCCGTATTTTGCGTGTCTATCGGGCTTCAATACCGGGGAGAGACGTTGTTAGGAGTTGTGTATGCTCCCTACTTGAACGAGCTGTACACGGCAATCCGAGGCAAAGGGGCTTTTCTAAACAATGCCCCGATCCACGTTTCCGACAAGACGGAACTCGATCGTTCCGTGCTAGCCACGGGTTTCCCTTACGACAAGGGAATACATCCTGTGAATAATATCGACAATTTAAGTCGTATTCTGCCACATCTGCGGGGAATACGACGTATGGGATCTGCCGCTTACGATCTTTGTGGGGTTGCAGCCGGGTTTCTGGATGGGTACTGGGAACTGGGTTTGAAACTTTGGGACGTGTGTGCCGGAGTACTTATCGTGCAGGAGGCGGGCGGTCATGTTGAACCCTTCCGGGAGGACCGGGGGATAGCCATACTGGCCGGAAATGCAGGGATCGTGGAGAAAATGAAAGAGTATATAAGTTAAAGGGGACTGGAAAGTCCCTTTTATTTTAGTCTTTAAAATTTGTTCTACATTACTTTACCTCGAAAGTTCTATTTTGGCTCTCATATTTTTGATTTTCTCTCTTCGGATGAGGGAAAGTAGTTGTCTTAGATTGCCTCGCTTGACGGCGACGAAAGAGTGATGGTCTTTGACTTCGATTTTACCAATGTCTTCTTTTTTCAAGTTCCCTTTTTGGCAGAGGAAACCGACGATATCCATTTTGTTGACCTTGTCTTTTTTCCCTTTGCCAATGTAGAGGGTGGACCAGAATGGTTCTGCCGGGGCGGGGTATTTACCGACGGGGTGGTAGGTTTCCGGGATTTCGGTTAGGAAATCCGGGCGGGATTCATCCCTGTCGAGTAGGAGAAAAGCGGTACCGGAGGCATTCATCCGTGCAGTTCGACCGTTGCGATGGGTGAAGGATTCCGGCTTTTCGGGGAGGTGATAGTGGATGATGTATTTTATCTCTGGGATATCCAGACCGCGGGAGGCGAGGTCTGTCGAGATGAAAATGTACGTACTTCCATTGCGGAATTTACACAGCACTCGCTCGCGTTCTTCCTGTTCCATTCCCCCGTGAAAATATTCGTTATTGACACCTTTATCCCACAGGTAATTACTCACTTCTTCCGCCCGTTCCCGATAGTTACAAAAAATCAGGGTAGGACCTTCCTCTAGATCACACAGTAGCTTGTAGAGCGTGTCGAGTTTGTTGTTACCTTCGGTGTACACGCTTTTGAGTGTTAACTTGATCGGTGCGGCACCTTCAAGAAAATCCAACATGAGAGGGTTTCGTAGGCCCGTGAATTTTGGTATCTCGATGGCCGATGTTGCAGAGGTTAAGACTCGCTTTTGCAGGTGTGGCAAGTACGAGAAGATGGTTTCCATGTCTTCTTGAAAACCGAATTCCAGAGCCTTATCGAACTCATCGAGAATGATGGTGGAGATTGAGTTCGTGTCAATTGTCCCCCGGGTGACGTGATCGAGTATGCGTCCCGGAGTCCCGATGATAAGCGTGGGCGTATATGCCAGACTGCGACTTTCCACGTTGATGTCATGTCCCCCGTAACAGCATACCACTTTGAAACCGCTTTTCAGGGAACGGAATACTTGCTCTATCTGCAAGGCCAGTTCTCTTGATGGGGTTAGGATAATGGCCTGTGCTTTCGTGTTATCCGGGGCAAGGTTTTCCAGTAAGGGTAACAGAAAGGCCAGGGTTTTACCCGATCCAGTGGGAGAGAGCAGGATGATGTGATCGGTTTCCCGATGAGCTTTCAGTGAGGCTTCTTGCATCTCGTTCAATGAAGATATTCCAAGGGCTTGAAGGGAAGAAAACATGGTAATTTAGTGATTTTAGATTTTAGATTTTAGATTCCAACCGCACAAGCTGACGCTTTTTGATTTTCAACTTTTATCTTTTAGTTTTTAACTTTTACCTTTTAGAGGGGGTAGTTTTTCATTCTACATTTTACATTTAAGTATCTAGTGATTTATAATCACCTAATCGGAAATCACTAAATCACTTCATCGATGGGATCACTGAATCATTAGGCAATTCAGTTTTTTCATGATTTTTGGGCGAGAGAATACGACTTTAGCCTGTCGGTAACCTTCGTCCACTATTTTTTCGATGTTATTAAGGTCGAACATGCTGTATCGGCTGATGTGTTTCGGCACGATAACGATGTCACACAAGCGGGTGTCGATATTCATGTTTGACAGAATACCCATGTGGAAGGAGCGTTCGGCTAAGTGGACCATGCTTTTGATGTGATTACAGGGCTCCAACGGGTCGATATGTACGCCGATAACTGTCTCGCATAACTCCCGGATCGGTCGCACTGGTAGGTTCATAAATACTCCACCGTCCGAGTACTGGTGGTGATTGATGGTGACGGGTACGAATACGATGGGTATAGAACAGGATGCTAACACGCAGGGGACTACTTTGCCCGTGCTGAAATGCGTAGGTATGCCCAAGTTCATGTTGGTGGCGGTGACTACCAACGGTATTTGTAGTTCCTCGAAAGTTTCAACATGAATGAACTCGGATAACCTTTTTTCCATTCCGGTCATGGTCATGATTCCGGTTTTGGAGACTAAAGGTCGTGCGAAGTCGAGCAGTTTTCTGTCTTGAAAGAATTTAAGCCCGTCCTCTGCCGAGTGACCGGATGCAAATATAAGCCCGGCTATTGCTCCCGCACTGGTTCCCGAAATGATGTCCGGTTTAATTCCCAGCTCCTGCATCGCCTTGTAAACGCCTAAATGGGCGAATCCTCTGGCTCCCCCTCCACTTAATACCAAACCTAGCTTGTATGGTCGTTTCTGTTGATTATTTTCCATGTGGTTAGTGTGTGTAATAGACTAAAAAAGGGGCTCATGCCCCTTTTTTTATTTTACTGTAGCCATGTGAGCGATTAACTCGATAACTTTGTTGGAATATCCCCACTCGTTGTCATACCAAGAAACGAGTTTCACGAAGTTAGAGTTTAATGCGATACCTGCTTTAGCATCGAAAATAGAAGTGCGGGCGTCACCCAAGAAGTCAGAAGAAACAACGTCTTCTTCGGTATAACCGAGGATGCCTTTCAGTTCGTTTTCAGAAGCCTCTTTCATGGCGGCTTTAATCTCTTCGTAAGTTGCAGCTTTTTCCAGACGGCAAGTCAGGTCAACAACAGATACGTCCAATGTCGGAACACGGAATGACATTCCGGTTAATTTTCCGTTCAGTTCCGGGATTACTTTACCTACAGCTTTAGCAGCTCCGGTAGATGACGGGATGATGTTGCCGGCAGCGGCACGTCCACCTCTCCAGTCTTTCATAGAAGGACCGTCTACAGTTTTTTGGGTAGCGGTGGTAGCGTGTACGGTGGTCATCAAACCTTCAACAATACCGAATTTATCATGCATTACTTTAGCCAACGGGGCTAAGCAGTTCGTGGTACATGATGCGTTAGATACAATAGTTTGTCCGGCGTAAGTTTTGTGGTTTACACCCATCACGAACATCGGGGTATCATCTTTTGACGGGGCAGACATCACGACTCTTTTTGCCCCGGCTTTCAAATGAGCTTCTGCTTTTTCTTTCGTTAAGAAAAGTCCGGTTGACTCAACTACATATTCTGCACCCACCTCGTTCCATTTCAGATCTTCCGGGTTTCTCTCTGCTGTAACACGGATAGCGTGTCCGTTTACAACGAGTTTTCCATCTTTAGCCTCAACGGTTCCGTTGAAACGACCGTGCATGGTGTCATATTTCAACATGTAAACCATGTAGTCGACATCGATAAGGTCATTTATTCCAACGATTTCAATATCGTCTCTTGTCATTGCAGCTCTAAAAACCAGACGACCGATACGTCCGAATCCGTTGATACCAACTTTAATCTTTGACATTTGTTTTTTTATTATTTGGTTAATAATGATGTTAACTCTCTCGTTTAATGTCGTAAACTCACACAAAAGTATGGATAAAAAAATGAAAAACAAAGAACTTTTAGATTAGTTATACGCGAACGTTTTTTTTCTTAAAAAAGTTTGCGCAAACGTTTTAAATATTTATCTTTGCCCAGCAATTGAAGGAAATGTTTTTTGCTTTTATAAGTGTAGTAAATTTATTGTTAGTGTGTTAAAAGAGGCCGACGGGCCTCTTTTTCTATTTAGAGTATTGATCATTTAATGCGTATTAAATTCCTTTTATTTGTTTGATGATTAAAACTCTTTTGGTAGCAGGAGATACTTTGTAGCGATCGTCTATGCGATGGCCGACCACCCAAATGATGTCCTTGCCAGATTGTAAGAGAAGGCAGTCTTTTTTCTGCTTGGCGCTGAATTTCAAGTCTGTGAAAAAGTCGCTCAATTTCTTTTTACTACGTTTCATACCGAGAGGGCAGAACCAGTCACCCATGGACCAGTGGCGTAACACGAGGGGATAAGTGATTTTATCGAGGTCAAAACACCCTGTGTCAAGATCACGGGGAACAATAAAAGAGTCATCGATGTCTTGTTCTTCGAGCCGGAAGATGCTGTCATCAACGTGGTATTCTCCACTATCTGCCAAAAGAGTGCGTTTGTCTTCTTTTTCTAAGATATTGAATAGCCGCCAGTAGATCCTGCCTTTCGTAAGTAAGTATTCTTCGGCCTCGAATTGTTTTCCGGGAATGGCGTCGCTGCTTTCAAGAATATCCTCGATTTGCGTGGCGTTAAAACCATATGGCCGTAGGATCTCGAACAAGAGCGTGTAAGGGGCTGGGGCTGCCAGTGTCTTTTGTATGTCAATAAGGGTTTCCCCGTTTTCCTCGCTAATCACTTCTTCTTTCAAACGGTCGATGCCGTAACGGTAGATTTGCTCCACTTCCTTGAGGGTGTTACAGTTTTCCCGTACCGTGTTGAGGAATGAGGGATTGATGTCCTTGCATACGGGGATGATCATGTGGCGAATTTTGTTCCGCACGTAGTCGAGCGAGTTATTGGTGGAATCGGTACGATACCCCAGTTGGTTTTGCTCGATGTAAGTGATGATCTCCTCCCGGGAACGGGACAGGAGCGGGCGTAGAATGCGATCTTTGACGGGACGAATACCGGTGAGCCCCTTGATGCCGGTTCCGCGACATATATTAATAAAGAGAGTCTCGGCAAGATCGTCGGCATGGTGTCCCACTACGATGTAGTCCATTTTTTTCTTCTGGCGCATTTCTTCGAACCAGTCGTAGCGTAGTTCCCGAGCGGCCATCTCTATGCTGATGCCTTTTTTCTTGGCGTATTCTTGGGTGTCAAAGCGTTTCACGCTCATAGGGATACCGTAGGTTTCACAGAACCGTTTCACGAATTGTTCATCCATGTTCGATTCTTTGCCCCGCAGGTTGAAGTTGCAATGCAAGGCGTGTATGCGTAGATTCAAGTACTTGAATGCGTGGAGTAAAGTGATTGAATCGGCCCCCCCGCTAACGGCAATGATAAATCCCGCTTTCTCGTCAATCTCGTGTTCCTTGAGGAACTGTTTTATCGTATCCAACATAACCTCTCTCTTTAATGAATAGCCTAAATTAGCTATTTTTCTTGAAAGAAGAAGGGAAGCACGAATAAAAATGATGATTTTATTTTACCAGAAACGTTGTTCTCCGTTTTGTATCGTGAACACGCGCTCTTCTTTACCTGCCGTGTGATTACGCAGCCAGTAGACGGCGTTCGAGGGAACGTTTTCAAAATCAACGGAATAACCCGTAGCGATTTTACAACCGAGAGATTGCCAACCACCGAGGTCGAAGTAAAATAGTTCGTACTCGTTTCCGGGATACACGCCGTTCGCATCGTTGCGGGGTAGGTAGATAATTTCCGACACGCTGACGGGGTGACCGAAGTCCACGACGAGCCGATGGGATATTCTTCCATGGGAAAGCGGGTCATTGTCGAAAATGTTGGTGAGGCGGGCTCCTCTACCTTCGGGATCAATGCTTTTTCCTGTTAGGTTTTGGCCCCGGTTGTCCTTGAATCTCCACTCGGCGAGTTCCACGATCTTGGTATGGTTAAATCGCCAGTAACGGTATTTTTGCGTGGTATCGACCGGAACGATTACGGGTTGCATGTTAGGGTTGTGGGTGACACGGTGGATGGTTACGGGGTTTTGGAATGTTGGATCGTTCGATGCTTGAAACCTTGCCCCGACAAGGGCGTTGCCATGGTACACTTTGTTGTGGTGTAAAGGATATTTACGAGTGAGGGTGAGAGTCTGTCGTCGTGTCGTGTCTGGACGTAATGTGACGGTTGTCCCGTTTGCTCGCAGGATGAAGGGATAGGTGAAGTTTCGCTGGTATTCCTTCTCGAAATAGATGGGAAAATACACGATGTTGGGACCCATGGCATGAAAGTGGGCTTTGCCTTGTTGCACGTCGCTCCAGTCGACGACCCGGAGTTCTCGCCCGTTGAATATGGCGAGATAAGCGTGTCGTGCCTGCACGGGGACAGTTGCGGTGACCGTAATATCCGAGGTGTGCAGGTATTTGTTGGTGACATCCCGGTTGAAGGGGGTTGTGAAGAACGGGGGAATGTATTCATCCTTTTCGGGAACGGGAATGGGGTTGATCGAGTACGTGCGGCGATACACTTTCGGAGCGTTTTTCATCTCTATCTGCCCGGCGAGTATGTCCTTGTTTTTGGTATCCATGACGACCGTCCATTCGTGGAATCCGTTCATGTCGGCCCAATAGGGGACGTGGTCTATGGCTGCGGGAATACCTACCATGCGATATGCCAGTAGTTGTAGTTGGCTAGAAAAGACACATTCTTTAGCCGAGAAGGGGATTCCTGCCAGGTTGTCCTTTCCGGAATCAAGTCCTAGGGCGTGACCGTAAACGATCTGCGCCATGTTGTAGGGGGAGTGTTTTTGGTTATCAAAGTAGCGTCCTGCCTCTTGCAGGCGTTCCCTTAGCCGAGAATCTATGGAATCCCGCCAATAATCGAGGGGTTCATTACCAATCCGGTAAGGTAGTAAATATTCAAGGAAATTTTCAAGAGTGAGGTCTTCGAGCCAAGGACTGTTGGTCCATAGCCGGAAGGCTTGGTCAATTTGGTGAATGAGGTAGTCGGCTTTCACTTGTTCGAGGTCCGGTTCCGCCCTGAGTTGCTGGCGGGAACGGGGATAACGGAGGGGTTGCATGAGGATGACTTTCTTCATCAAGTAAGGGGTCTCCGTACTGTCGATGACTCGTTGGAGTTGCCGAAGGTAGGGGCCGTCGAGGGAATAGTGGCCTGGCATATTCTCGATAAGGAAAATGGCTGCTTTTAGTTTGAGGCTGTCGCCGGCATAGTGGTCCAGCACTTTTTGGAGTTCCAGCTTGTTGTCCCCGGCAAGTTGCAGGGCTTGTTCGAGCCGGGAGTTAGCTTCCCGGCAGGAATGCAGGAGTGTGAATAAAAACAGATAAAAAATAAGGCGCACGGTCTATTTTTGTTTGCTGGTTAATATTATAATGCAAATGTATTTAATTTATTCAAGAATGATTATTGAAATTATTTTTTATCTTTGTCTAGAACCAAATAAAGAAAAGGTCATGAAAAGGGTATTTGTTTTTGTCGTTTCCTTGTTGGTACTGGGAAGTTTAGCAAGAGTTAACGCTCAGGAAAAGGAGACGCTGGTAAAGGTTGGGGATGATGTTCCCGAATTTGTTGTGGAGATGTTTGACGGGCAAAAGATCAATATTAAAGATTTAAAGGGGAAGATAGTATTAATTAATTTCTGGGCTACGTGGTGTCCTCCTTGTCAAGAGGAGTTGAAACGGGTGCAGAAGGAGATTATTGATCGCTTTAAAGGGAAAGATTTCGTGTTCTTGGCTATTTCTCGCGAGGAGAGTAAGGAGCAGGTGAAGAAGTTTCGAGAAAGAAATGGATACACGTTCCCTATGGGACTTGATCCGGAACGTAAGATTTATTCGAAGTTTGCCACGGCAACCATTCCTCGAAATTTTATCATTGATAAGAAGGGAAAGATCGTGGAGATTGAGGTCGGTTATACTAAGGAGGCTTTTGCGAAGATGATCGAAAAATTGGAAAAGTTGCTGAAATAGTATTTGCTCGTTGTTATTGTAAAATCTTGGAATAATTCTTGAGGTATGACATTATTCCGGAGTGTTATGGTGTGTTGTAAGCATGGGGTAAGTGATGGTATTATATAATTAAAATGCTTTAAAGGAAGATTGGAATTCTTTAGAAGAGAAGTGGCGTATTTTTCGTTAAATATAATATCTTTGCCTTTAATTACGAGTAAAGGATCGTTTATTGTTATCAAGAATGCAGAATGTGGAGAAGATAAATATACGGAAACAGGAGGTATTTGATAGCTATTTTCGGCGTTATTATCAGATACTTTGCTATTTTGCGTGTCATTATCTGAAGGAGCAGGATGAGGCGGAAGATGTGGTTCAAGAGGTGTTTATGAAACTATTGAACGGGGAAGAGTGCTTTGATAACGAAAATCATTTGAAACATTATCTTTATAAGGCTGTTCGTAATAGTTGCTTGAACCAAATAAAAATGACCAGTATTCGTTCTGATATACTAGGATCTATACAAAAAGATACAGAGGAAGATGAGAATAATTTTTTTGTGAACGTTGTACGAGCCGAAGTCTACCAAGAGATCATGGAAGCTATACAGGAGTTGCCGACGGAATGTGGGCGAGTTTTTAAGTTGGCATATGTGGATGGTTTCAGTAATGAAGAGATTGCCACACAGCTCTCGATTAGTGTGAATACTGTAAAAGTTCAAAAAAATAAAGCAAAAATTCTGTTACGAGAAAAATTGAAAGGGTTATATCCGGTAATGTTGTTATTACTAGGTAATTATTGGGGATATTATTTTTTTTCCTAAAAAAGTTGTCTTTTGCGTAATCCTTTTTTCTGAGTTGTTTGTAATAGGGGAAATTTTACGAGAGAGATGAAGAAACCATTTGGATTTGCAAAAGAGTTATTACGGTATAGCTGGGGAGAACTTTCCGGGGACGAAAAGGAAAGTGTGGAAGAGATGTTATCTAAGGTGAGGGGATTAGAAGAACTGGCGGGAGAATTAAGGGATAAAGAACGGGTTGGAAGTGAATTGCGTGCTGTGGGGAGTTTTGACGTAGAGAAAGCTTTAGTTCGGTTAAAAAAGAGACAACGTGGAAAGAAACGTTTGTTTTTACCTTGGGTGGCTGCGTCAGTTGTGGTTATGGTGGGAATTTCTGCATTTTTGTTGTTGAACCGGGAGACGGGTATGGTGAATTCATCCATGGAAGAAAAAATAGAACCGGGTAAAGCGATAGTTACATTGGAGATGGCTTCTGGACTAAAGTATCGATTAGACACCTTGTCTTCAATCGTTCGTAATAATCGGATGAATGTTGCTTTTGATAATGATGCAGGGGTTCTGAAAATAAAGGAGCAGGATTCTACAGATCACCTATTGAAAGAAGTGGGACGTAACACGATAAATGTTCCGTATGGAGGAACTTATACAGTGGAATTATGTGACGGTACGAAGGTGTACTTGAATTCGGGTACGAAGTTGGAGTTCCCTTCTCGGTTTGACGGGGATATGCGTAGCGTAAGTTTGAAAGGAGAAGCTTATTTCGAAGTTGCTCGGAATGAAAGTAAACCATTTATTGTAGAGGTGGATGAGATGAAAGTAAAGGTATTGGGGACGGCTTTTAACGTAAAGTCGTATGTTGATGAGCCGGGAATTTACACGACGTTGGTGCAGGGAAGCGTCGCTATTCTTCGGGATGGGCAACCGGAGAAGATAATTAAACCGGGAGAACAGGCTTATTACAATAAGGGTGTTGGAATGTTGAGAGTTTCCCCAGTGGACGTGAATGAGTTTACGGCTTGGAAAGATGGTTTATTCTATTTTAAGGACATAACCTTGGAAGAAATTTTGAGAATCGTGGCAAGATGGTATGATCTTGAAATTTTTTACATGAATCAAAGTGCGAAGAGTGTCGTGTATAGTGGTAAAATGCCGATGTATTCCTCAGTAGAGGATGTGTTGCGAAAGTTTGAAATATCCGGAGATGTACGATTTGAATTGCAAGGTCGGGCATTGACGGTTTTTGACAAATAATAAACGGGATTGGGCAATCCCGTTTATGTACCCGCTCGTTGGGCGACGAGCAGACTAAATGTTTAATTTAATTGAATTACAAATTTATGAAAAAAAAATGGGATTTGTTGCTAAATTTTTGGCAACAATGGAAATCTAAATTCTTTTTGCGCATGAAAATCTCGATGATTTTATTGTTGGTGGGAGTGATGCACCTTTCTGCCAGTACATTTTCACAAACGAAAGTATCTTTGAATATGAAAGATGCGACCGTTCAGGAAATCTTTTCTAGTTTGGAAAAGATGACGAACTATACGTTTCTTTACAAATTGGATCTTGTTGATAAATGTGGTAAAATGGATGTAAATGCCACGGATAAGGATTTCAATCAGTTGTTGGAAGATTTATTACGTCCGTTAGGGTTGTCCTTTAAAATAGATGATAGGGTGGTGGTGATTACTGTTCGGGAAGATGATGAGAAAAAGGATATGGTAATTATTAAAGGTATTGTGAAGGATGAAAATGGGCAGGTATTTCCGGGGGTAACAATTGTTTTGAAAGGAACAAGCGTTGGAGTTGCTTCTGATATGGAAGGAAAATTTGTTCTAAGTATTCCTAAACAAGAAAACATTAAATTATTGTTTTCTTTTGTTGGGATGAAGACAAAAGAAGTTGTTTGGAAGGGGGAGAAAATGCTGGAGGTTATATTGGAAGAGGAGTCCAAACAGATGGATGAGGTCGTGGTTACGGGATATAATACTGTTAACCGGAGGGATATGGTGGGTTCCTACACGAGCGTGAAAGCTGCTGATGTTATTATGCCAGCGTATAATTCGATAGACCAGATGTTGCAGGGGCAAATAGCCGGTATGGTTGTGATGAACACAAGTTCTCGGGTGGGGACAACACCAAAAATCAAATTGAGAGGGACAACAACTATTTTTGGAAACCAATCCCCGTTATGGGTGGTTGACGGTATTGTGCAGGAGGACCCTTTAGAATTGGAAACAACTGACATTATGACACAGGACTTGAAAGATATTATTGGTAGTCAGATTTCTTGGTTGAACCCGATGGATATAGAAACAATTACCGTACTAAAAGATGCTTCAGCCACGGCTGTTTATGGTTCAAAGGCTTCTAACGGGGTAATTGTAATTACCACGAAGAAAGGAAAAGCAGGAAGGTTAACCGTGAATTATACGGGCAACATGACTATTAATACTCGCCCTAATTACGGGATGTTCAATTACATGAATTCCAAGGAACGGGTACAGTTCTCGCAAGACGTCTATAATGCTGGAGCGTATTATGATAAAGAGCCGATAACTCAACCGTATACATACGAGGGTGCTATGAAAATGTATTTGGCAGGCGATTTAAGTTATGATGAATTTATGAAGAGAAAAACTTTTCTATCGACGGTTAATACGGATTGGTTCGATTTATTAACCCGTTCGGCTGTCAGTCATAGTCATAATGTGAGTTTGGCCGGGGGTACTGAAGCAATAACTTACAATGTTTCTTTGGGGTATAACAACACGTTGGGGCAGGAGATCGGAAACTCCAATGAGAGAATGACCGGGAGGGTTGCGGTGAATATTCGTTTACACGAGAACGTGCGTTTGAATGCCAGTCTGAATGCAACTTCCAGTACAACAAAGGCTTTTGGCGAGGAAGTGAATCCAATGTCGTACGCCACGACAACGAGTCGTTCCATCCCGGCTTATGATGAAGAGGGAAATCCGGTATATTATCAAAAGCGGGCAACGTATTTGTATAATAGAAATGTACAGAGTTTGAGTTACAATTTTATCAATGAACGGGATAATAGTGGCTCTACCAATAAGAATTTGCATGTATCTGCCGCTCTTAACTTCAGATGGAATATATTGGATTGGTTGAGTTATGAATTTACCGGAGGATATACAGCCTCGAACACGAATGGGGAAACTTATAACACGGAGAGAACATTTCGTGTGGCTTGGAGGTATCGTGGGTATGATTATGGAGCAGCCGAACCCAATAGTGCTTTATTTAAAGCGGCACTTTTGCCTTTCGGGGGTGTGTTGTTTACGACTGATGCTTCACAGCGAGCCTATAATATTCAGAATAAAGTGTTGCTATCTAAATCTTTTAATGAGGAACATCGGTTGAATGCCATGCTGGCAATGGAACTTCGTTCCTCTGCTGTTGCCAACAATGCCAATAAGGTATGGGGGTATATGCCTGACCGGGGAGAAACTCTGGTAAGGCCTACGCCTCCGGATGAATTACAGCCCATAAGTAATGCTGTTTCTGGTTGGGGAATATTGGATGAAATTTATGGGTCAGGATGGAAACGAACCAAGAATACGGATAATTATCTTTCTTTCTTTGCAACGGTTGCTTATTCGTTAAAAAATCGTTACGTGTTTAATTTCTCGATGCGAAATGACGAGTCAAATCGTTTCGGGCAGGACGTGAATAACCGGTTTGACCCGACATATTCTTTCGGTTTGTCTTGGAGAATGATGGACGAACCATGGCTCGAGGGAATGAAAAAATGGCTAAATGCCTTTAACATTCGAGCCACCTATGGAATACAGGGTAATGCGATGACTAAATTAGGACCGGATTTGACATTGAGACAATATGGAATTCTTTCGGTTTACAATCAGCATTACTCGAAGATCTCTAGTTTGCCGAACCCGAATCTTTCTTGGGAAAAAACAAAGTCTTGGGATTGGGGAGTGGATATGACGTTGTTTAATATATTTGATGTAGTGGTTGATTATTATAGAAGAAATTCGAACGTTATTGTTACTCAGGATTTGCCTTCCGAGTACGGGATCTCAACTATGAAGATGAACGGCGGGAAAATAACGAATGAAGGAGTTGAGTTTACGGTTAGTTTTACCCCGGTAAAGACTAAAGATTGGGCTTTAAGTATCTCGTTGAACTCTTCTAAGAACTGGAATGAAACAGGGAAAGAAGAATATGAAGCCACCAGAGATGAGTTGCTTGCGGGTAGCAGTGATAAAATCTTGAAAAAAGGATATCCGGTGGGTGGTTTTTGGTCTTATTCTTTTGCTGGATTAAGCGGTGAGGATGGTCGTCCCTTGTTTAATTATTTTGATGTGCCGGAAGCCGAAAGAAATTCCGGGGTTGATCCGATTACTTATCTGGTGTATTCCGGTACGAAAGAACCGAATTTTACGGGGGGATTGAATTTCAGTTTGCGTTGGAAGACGTTGACCCTTTCATCCGGTTTTTCCCTATTATTAGGATGCAAAAAACGTTTGCCTTCTCCGTATGCTAATATACCTAATGGATCGAAAATCCCGGATTCGGATGTGAATTTGAGTAAAGATCTAACCAAACGTTGGAAGAAACCTGGAGACGAAAATTACACGAAAATCCCCGGATTGGTGACGACGCTGAGTAGTTATGTTACTTTACCGAATGGTTCGGCGGAACAGTGGATGAGGGTATGGGAACAATCTGATGCTTTGGTTGCAGATGCTTCGTTCTTGCGTTGTAGACAATTGTCATTGTCTTGGCGGATTGGCGAAGATTGGTGCAAACGGATGGGGTTGAAGACGCTTTCTTTGAACGCTACGGTTTCAAATTTATTTGTTATAGCAAGTAAACGCTTTAATGGTTTTGATCCGGAATTGGGGGATAGCGTGCATCCGAAGAATTATTCCGTGGGAATTAATATTGGATTTTAAAAATGTAGGATGATGAAAAAGTTATTGATAGTATTATTCGCGGGTTTATTAGCTGCGTGTTCAGATTTCTTGGAACCCAAGTCGCAAAGTGAATATATTCCTAGAGAAGCTGCTGCATTGAATGAGATGTTATTGGGAAATGCTTATATACAGGCGGCAGGAGGAGATGAAGTTATGAATCTGTTATTGATGTTTGACGATGATATCATGTGTTCTGATTCGTCGGGAGCGATAAACACGATGGTGATGACGGGTGATAATTTTCAATTATTGGAGAAACTTTATGCTTGGCAGCCGGATATATTCATACAGGAAGGTACTTTGATGTATCAAACACCTTGGAAGTGGTTCTATTCTTATATCTTGGGGGCGAATGCGGCCTTGGATTACATTGATGGCGTTTCGGGAACCGATGATGAAAGAAATATCGTGAAAGCTCAGGCTTTCGCTTTGCGGGGTTACTATTATTTCCAGCTGGTAAACATGTGGGGTGCTCCCTATAACTATGACAAGAAGGCATTGGGGGTACCTTTGAAAGTAACCAGTGCGTTGGAAGCGAAAGAGCTTCCGCGAAACACGGTTGAAGAAGTGTACACTCAGATTTTGGCGGATTTGAATGAAGCCGAGAAAACATACGAAAAGTTGCCCAGGGAACAACAATACCGGAAAGATTACAGAACCAGTTTGCCTATGGTGCAATTATTGAAATCCAGAGTTTACCTGTACATGGAGGATTGGAAAAATGCGGCTATTTACGCTCGGAAAGTGATTGATGATTGGGATTTCATATTGACAGACCTGAACTCGTTGCCCCAGAAAACGACGGCACAACCGTATTATAATTTTATTTCGCAAGATTGTTCGGAAGTGATCTGGGTGTTCGGGAAGATAGATAAGTTTGTGAATTTAGTGAAACAGAAGATGATATTTCCCGATCCTTATAAACCGGAACAAAGCTTAGAAACTAATTTCTTTAATGCTTCTTCCGAGTTGCTTGGAGCTTTTAAAGTCGGGGATCTTCGCAAAGAAAATTATATCGTGCGTTCTCCCTACACCGATTCCAAAAATAACCAACATCTTGGCGGATACGCTCCTTACGGGAAATTTGCGGTGAACTATGCTCATGAACCTATTAGCAACACGAACTTCGCTCATGCGTTTCGGTTGGCGGAAGCTTATTTAAATTTGGCTGAGGCTGCCGCATTGGATAAGGATGAGAAAACAGCTAGATGGGCATTGGAAACCTTGTTGGAGAAGCGTTTTGTGCCGGGGACAGTTTCGGTGACGGAAACGGGAAGTGCTTTAGTGGATCGTGTTCGTCTGGAAAGACGGTTGGAATTATGTTTCGAGGGGCATCGCTGGTTTGACCTGCGTCGTTACGGGATGCCATCTATCACTCACGAGTGGAAGAGTGATGGAAAGGTTATCAAGCGTTATACGCTGAAAGAAAAAGATCTGTTCTACACGTGGCCTATTCCACAGGAGGTGATGGAAGAGAACAGAAAGTTAGTACAAAATCCGTTACCGGAAGTAAGAAATTAAAGAGAATATACTATGAAATGGAGATATTATTTATATAGTTTGCTAGGCTGCGTCTTGTTTTTTTCCTGCTATGATGAAGATACATTAACAGTCGACGAGAGCGGCGAAGATTTAGTCCGGTTTGAATTCCCTCAAGGCACGAATTCATGGGATGATGATGTTGTAGCTATCAAGGAGAAATTCAATGTATGTATTATTTATAAGGATTTTCAAGCGTCTGATTTGAATCGGACATGGACAGGAGCTGCCGGAAATCAATCTTATTTTGGAGATGAATTAACAAGTGATGAGCAAGCCGAGTTTATGATCGGCTTTATGAAAAATCATGTTTTTGCCTATCTGAGTCCGCAAATTACTCAAAAGGTGTTTCCGATGTATTATTACATGGTTTATGATTGTCATGTTCCATTCGTGTTTGGACCTTACGATTTGAAAGCACCCGTGAAAACTATTTTTGACGGAATGGATTATTGGGCGCTTTGTATGTTCTACGGGGAATCGGATCCCATGTCGGATATGTTCTATGGTAGAATTGAAGCTCCGGAAACACCAGAAGATTTTTGGGAATGGAGGGGAATTATTTTGTATGAAATTTTAGAGAAAGCCTATGAAAAGGGAAATATAATTGTGCCGGAAGAATTTCAAGCAGGGATTGACTATAAAACAGAGGTCGAGTCTGATCCGGGAACGGAGGAGAATCCCAATTATTACGCGAAGCGAGGGTTCCCGGGGGCATCGTATGGTTTCCTAAGGTTGGATGCGTTGAGCAAAATTGAATACACGAGCCCGAGTAAGAACTTTTTCGCTTATATACATTTGGGTATGAGGTACACTTCGGAAGCACTGGAAGCACTGCATCCGAAAGCAAATAATCCCTTGTTGTGGGAGAAGCGTCAATATGTTCTTAATTACATGAAGACTAAATACGATTTGGATCTGGAGGCGATTGCTAAAATCCCGGATATGAATTAATTATCAAAAGAAATGTTTCAAATAATGGAACTGTCTAACGTTTTTTTTGTTAGACAGTTTCCACTCTAGTGTGAATAAAAAATGTATTGTATGAATTATTGGTATGTAAATTTACTGGGACTACTCTTTTTTATTTTCCCGTGTAGTGGAAATGCTCAGTCCCGAACTTCGTTGCTAGACGAGGTAATTAAAGAATGGAATGGCTACAGTCTTGAGGGAGCAACGATAGAATCGATTTTAGAGCAGAAAGCGGCGGTGGAGAAAATGATTCTTACCCGTGACAAAAAAGATGAAATGGCACGTCTTGCCAATCAGGTTAAAGCGATAAATTCGGTTGCCGATTATTATAGAGTACACCGGAACACAGGTGTGAATAAAAGCGTGTTGCGGAAGATATTGAAAGGTGTACGTTTTGATTCGCGGGAATTTCTGGCGCTTCCCAACCTGAAAAGAAATATAGATACTTATTTCAACGTGAAAGCCTTGGCGGACGGTTACGAAGCATCCCGGATTTTAGACGATAAGCAGGATGAATTGGAGTACGAAAAATACAAACAAATATTGGAGTCCCGAAATTCCGATTTGATATTGTCTTATTTTGCAGGGATTAGGAGTGATTTTATTCTCAATTACACGGAGGCATTGAAAAAAGCCCGTCCTCTGTTCGAACAATATATGCCGGAGGGAGAATTGAGGCAGTTGGTAATGGATTTATATGCCGCGAAAGAACGTTTGAGTCCGGGAAAGGATGCTCCTCTTTTTACTTTAATAGACTATAAAAGACAAAAGCATTCTCTTCAAGATTTCAGGGGTAAAATATTAATAATCGACGTGTGGGCGACGTGGTGCGGAGGATGTATCCGTAAATTGCCTTATTTTATGAAAGTTGCGGAGAAGTATAAAGATCGTGCGGACGTGGAATTTATCACGATATCCATTGACGAGGAGAGCAAGTTTAATCATTGGAAGTACTCTTTGCCAAGATACAAATTGTTAGGAGTTAAGAATTTGATCGCTTTCCCGAAGACGACACCTTTCCAGGATGATTATGATGTACATGGTATTCCCCGGTATATCATAATAGGTAAAGACGGGAGAATAATTGATACCGATGTTCCCGGTCCGGGAAATGGTTTCGAAGAATTTGTGGATAAATTATTAGGTAGTTCAATTTAAGCGTACGAGATATGAATAATTGTGTAAAGAAAGGCGTTTTGCTGGTCGTTGCAGTTTTTGCTTTCATGAGTGGCTGGGGGCAAGCGAACGTTTTGGAACAGCAAAAGAAGGAATTCGAGCAGGGAAAACGTGATATCGATTTTTTAGCGTCTTATATAGCTAATTTAAAAGAGAGTAAGGATCGTCAAGCGTTGAGTCGGGCGTTGGATTGTTATATCGTGCTTTTGCCTGCGGAACAACGGTACACGGAACAATGTGTGCAGGACTTTATCAATTACATTGATTATCAGGAAAGTCAAGTTTGTTTGGATTATATAAAAAATTGGGATAAACTGAATTTGCGGGAAGAACAGGTGAAACAGATGAGTCCCAAGATGGAAGTGATGATTTTATGGCCTGTATTTCATTGGATGACTTCTCCCGCCGAGAAAAAGCCGACTCAACCCGATTGTGAAGAAGTCGTGTTATTATTGGATAAGGGCAACGTGTCTGCCGTGTCCCCGACTTGTAAAACCTTGTTGGAAATGTGGCAATTATACAAGCGGAAGGATATCGATAAAATGGTGAAATTGTTCGTCGGAATGCTGCAATCCGGATGGACTGTAAGCGGGATAGTAGATACCGGTGTGATAGGTTATTTAGCGAATTATCTGTTGGAGGAAACAAACGTGTCACAGGCACGGGAAATACAATCTGTTCTGGAAAACCTCTTGAAGGACGATTCATTGGAAAAGTCTAAAGTCGGTTTATTAAAAGGATGGAATGATGATTTTACCGGTAAAGTCTTACTAGGAGAGGAATAATGAAAATAGGGATTATTTTTATCTTGCTGTTGTGTATCGGGTGTTCCGGTACACAGCAATATTCCTTCTCGATTCGGGGAAACGTGGAAGGAGCTAAATACGGCAAAGCATTCTTGTTGACACCCAAGGAGGAAGTTATTTATTCCACGAAAATCGATGGAGGAGATTTTGAATTACGAGGAACTTTGGAAGAGCCCGGGCAATATGTATTAAGAGTGAACCGACGACAATTCATGTTCTTCATGGATGGAAAGAACATGAGAATAGAGTGCCCCTATCGTTCCTTCTCGTCCAAGTACTTGAAAGGATCTCCGGCAAACGACTTGTCCATAGAGTACGGCAAACTCCAAGAGGACTATACGGCAAAGCAAGAGCGTTTTTTTAAAGAATATAAGAAAGCGACGGATGCCGGGAATCAAAAGGCGGCAGATGAGGCGATGACTCAAGTGCTGTTAGTTGGAGAAGCGGAATTTGCCCTCACGAAAGAGTTCGTACGCGAGCATCCCGATAATATCTTTTCGGCTTACATTTCGGAGAAAGCGGGGAGAGAGAATTACACGAAGGCAAAAGAGTTGTACGAGTTGCTGACCCCGCAGGCACAACAATGTTCATGGGGATGTCTGTTGAAACAGCACCTTGACGGTTTGGCGACATCCGCTGAAGGATTGATGTGTCCGGAATTTACCGTGTCGGATGAGGATGGTAATCAAGTTACAATGAGTTCTTTGAAGGGAGATATTCTCGTTCTCGACTTTTGGGCATCCTGGTGTGGTCCGTGCCGTCAGGAAATGAAAAGTTTGAGAGAACAATATAAGGAGTTCAAGGACAAAGGAGTACGTTTCGTGAGCATCTCTTTGGATGCCTCGTCGGATAAATGGAAAGAAGCGTGCGAGGAAGAGAACATTCCTTGGCTCAGTACTTTGGCAGATGGCGGATGGGATGATTCCGAAGTACGGAAATTGTTCGGCATACAATCCATCCCTCACATCGTGCTGGTTGGTAAAGATGGGAAAATCGTGGGTAAAAACGTGCGTCGCAATCTTTTGCGGGATAAAATCATCGAGTTGTTGAACAAGTAAATGGTGTTCCAAATGGGAAAAAAATTATTGATACAATTTATGATTGTATGGGGAGTTTGTGTGTCCGCTCATGCACGGGAACAACAAGCCTGTGACACGAGTACGGTCGTGAAAATGAATCGCTTGTATGATCGTGTGATGAACGGGGATATAGATATCGACACCTCGGACTTGGAATCATTGCGGGAATCCGAAATCATTCGCCTTGTGAATAGTTTCTTGGATCTTAAGGAACCCAAAACGGATGTGATGGGACGTGCCACGTGGGTATTGTATAACATCCGGAGCGAGCGAGTAAGAGAATGTTACGTTATGTGGGCATTAGCTGAGAAATTGGATCGAGGGGATAATACTTTTATCGATCATATTTTCACGGATATGGATTTGTGTTCCGTGTCTGAAAAATTGAAAAATAGAGCCCGGGAATTGGTTGCCTTGTACGAACCTTTGCAACCGGGGAAGGATGCCCCGGACTTTGAACTCGAGTCGAATGATGGGAAGACCGTTCGTTTGAACGATTTGCAAGGGAAGCCGTTGTTTATAGAGGTGTGGAAACTTGATTCCACAAGTTGCCGGAAAGATCTGGTACGCCTGGAGGAATTGAAGTCGGAACATAAAAATGTTCAGTTCGTGACGGTTGTCGTTGAACCTCTCGGCAGGAAAGAGGCTTGGAAACAATTTTTGAGAGACAATGGTTACGAGGGCAAAGGCATTCATCTCTTTGCCGACGAGAATGCAGCTTTTCGCGAGACATATCGTATTAAGTACATTCCCCGGTGTATATTACTTGACGCGAAAGGGAAATTCCTAATCCCGTGGTGTATGTCGCCAAGGCATGAATATTTTCCCTATTTTTTTCCATGTTGAAACAGCAACAGGGGGATAAGAATTAAGTAATGAATGTATTAAATAAATTGAGTGATGAAAAAAAAGAAATTATTCGGGATCGTGTTGTTCATGTGTGCCGTGTTGGCAGTGGAAGCACAGACACGTGTCGATTGGCATTTATTGTCACCTGCCAAAGACAAAGTTTACGGGGCAGGTATTTTAGAAGCTTACTGCGAGTTGGAGAACAATACACCCAAGCGAAAAGTGGTAGTGGCGTTAATTGACGCTGGTTTTGACGTGCAACACGAGGCTTTGGCTAACGTATTGTGGCGTAACAAGAAAGAAGTTGCCGAGAATGGAAAAGACGACGATAAAAACGGGTATAAGGATGACTTGCATGGTTGGAATTTTCTTGCGTCGCCTGATGGTAAGTTAATTGAAAAGGCTTCCGATGAGACTTTCCGACAGTTCTTGAAAGTGAAGGATCGTTTCGATGAACTTCACGGAAAGAAGAGAAGTGTTGAAGAAAACAACGAGTATGTCGATTACCTTAAATTTGCCAAGAACAGTCCGTTAGTATCTTTGTACATGGGGGCAAGTTTTAATTATAATATAGCTAAGGGCGTCGAAGAATTAAATCGGCTGTTACGGGAAAAATGTCCTGATCGTGAACCCACGTTGGAAGATTTTGCAGCCTTGAACCCGATCGTACAACAATCCGGAGATACTCTTCAGAAGATCGCCTTTTATACTTATAATATAATATGGAGCTTCGGGAATAGAAATAAGAAATGGGATGACTTGTATCGAAACCGCTATAGAAGCAGTGAGGCACAGCGTCGGGAGTGTGAAAAAGCGTGGGCGGCTTTGGTCGACGAGAGGAGTTTGGCGAACGATGATTTCAATACCTTATCAAATAAATATTACGGGAACCATGAGTTCCTTTCTACTGCAGCCGACGAGGGAACAGCTGTGGCAGGTATTATCGCTGCCACACCCGGTATTGCCAAGGGAATAAAGGGTGTTTCCGATCAAGTGGAATTGATGCTTATTCGTGCCGTTCCCTCTTCCGGAGATGCGTATGATAAAGACATAGCCTTGGCCATTCGTTACGCGGTGGAGCAAGGGGCTGATATCATCAATATCAGTTTCGGGAAATATATGTTGGACAACCCGAAATGGATAGATGACGCTATTGCCTACGCCGAGAAACACGATGTATTGATCGTGCATTCTGCCGGCGATAACTATCGTGACACGGATAAAGATCCTTATTTCCCGGTAAAACAAGGGCTGGGCAGTAAACGTGCGTTTACCAATATGATCACGGTCGGAGCCTCGGATATGGAGGGAAATCCTTATATCAACAGTAATTACGGGGCAGGCAGTGTCGATGTCTTCGCACCTGGGGTGCAATTGTATACAACGGTTCGCGGTGATAACTATAGGAAAGTGACGGGCACGAAAATAGCGGCTCCGGTGGTCACCGGTATCGCTGCCATGTTGAAATCTTATTATCCCTCGCTCAAAGCCTCACAAATGAAGGATATTCTAGTGCGTACGGCTCGGCAGACGCCCTCAGCTGCAGTCCCCTTCCCGCATGATCAGACCAATAGTGAAGGTGCTCCGACCGGGGGATATGACCAGTTGTGTGTATCGGGAGGTATTATTGATGCTGTTGCCGCTGTAAAGCTGGCATGCGAGATTTGTAAGGGAAAGTAATTAAAAATATTCAGTATGAAATTCAAACAATTATATATTAGTCTGTTGGTCGTGTGTCTTGCTTTTTCGTATTTCACGACCAAGGCAGAAACCCCTGCCTTTTATGTAGAAGTGCCTTACACGACCATCAATGGGAAGATTATCATTGAAGCGCAGGTAGAAGGCGTCCCGGGAAAATTTATTTTTGACACGGGGGCACCTACTTATATCACCTACTCTTTGGCTCGGCGTCTTTCTTTAGAATCCACGAACACGCAAAATATTCTTGATGCTCACAATCAGTCGATGACCTTGGAGAAGACACAATTAAAACGTTTGTCAATGGGGATGCCGGGAATTAATATAGAAGAAATTCCGGTTACGATTATGCCTGAAGGTCATCTTATCGAACAATTCGGTGTGGATGGGATGATCGGTTGCGAGTTGTTCCCGGGGGCTGTCGTGCGTATTGATTCCCGCCAGAAAAAGATAATTATAACCGATAATATTTCTCTTTTCCATATTAATTTGAGGAATCGTTTGCCGTTGCTTCACGTGCAAGGACAGATTCCATTTATAGAATTGAACGTGGGAGTGGGGGTGATCGAAACGGTTATGTTTGATAGCGGTTCGGGAGCTTTTTATGAAATGATCTCCGCCACGGCGTCGGAAGCCCTTCGGGAGAATGCTGCCGCTTTGCTATCCAAGGGATACGGTAGTAGTGGAATCGGGATGGCAGGTGCAGCCTCTGCCGGTGAACATAATTTGATTCGTTTGTTTGAATTGCGTGTCAGCACGGGACGTTTCCAGAATATTGTTACAGAATCGATGGATGCACCGTATTCCCGTTTGGGTTCACAATTATTGGACTACGGTACGGTGACGATTGATTACGCCTCGAGTGCTTTTTATTTTGAGCCTTTTGAATCGGCACCTCAAGATTTGTACAAGAAAAGATGGAACGTAGATTTTACTATGGCGAATGGTCATGTCGTGATTGCTTGCGTTTGGGGGGATTTGGTGGAGAAGATTTCTCCCGGAGATCGTGTTTTGAAGATAGACGGGGAACCCGTCGGGGAGGTAAATGTCTCCGATGCGTTGCAGTCTTCGATCGTGAAAATTAAGAACGAGAAAGCTATTATCACTGTTTTGCGACAGGACGGTACGGAGGTAGAGGTTGCTATTGAAAAGAAGTGAGTAATTGACACTCTGTTCGGTATTGGGTATTTTATGTTCCTTGATCGATCTGCAAAGGTGTGTTTCTTTCTATGTATAACAAAACCCCAAAAGTTTTAGTCTAACTTTTGGGGTTCTATTCATTTTTTATGATGTAAAATGTGTGTATAGCATGGGATATAAAAGAAATAGAATTCCTAGTTTATCTTGAAGGCGTTTCAGTGCAATTTGTTTTTGTTTCTTCACGGTATCCACGGCCAATCCTAATTCTACTGCTATTTCAGAAGGTTTTTTGCCTTCTAATGTGAGCGTACAAATTTTTTTGCATTGTGGCGGCAATTCATCAATAGATGCGAGTAGTTGACGGTATACTTCTTCTTGAATGAGATTATTTAGTACGATAGGTTCTTCTTGTTCTTGCCAGTTATTCGTGATTTCTCTTTCGTGATGTTGTTGAATTTTAAGATTTCGGAGATAAGTAAAACATTTATTGCGAACAGAACGGTATAAATAGGTTCGAATAATTAGTTCATTTTCGAAATGAATTTGTTTTTCCCACAAGTAGACGAATATCTCTTGCACGATGTCTTCTGCTGCCTCGTGATTATTAATGTAATGGAAGGCAAATTGCACGAGTGATGGATAAAATTCTTTAAATAGAATTTTATATTCCTTTTCCTTGTATATGTTACGAATGTCATCCATATCAAATTATTCCACCACGAATCGGTTTAGTGTGAGACAAATTTAGAGTTTTTTTATATCTATGCAAGAGAACGCATGATTTTTTCTGAATTCTTTTACCACTCTTTCCCGAGTTATGAGTCCTTATATAAACAGGGAACAAAAAGTATGGATAAAGGTTTTGAAATTGCGGATATTATTGTTGCATTCATAAAGGGGGATGCGACCCCGGAGCAAATTGTCCGGTTGGACGAGTGGCAAAATGAGTCTGATGAGAATAAACGTTTGTTTGTTTCATTGCTGGATGAAACAAATTTTGAATTGCAAGTACGGGTACGGAAGGAATTGAATATAGAGAAAGCGTTTAATCAGGTTAAATCTAGAAAACGGACGCATGATCGGAGGTTTAAACGAGTGTGGCAACTTTCTCTTGTCGCTTCTATTGCAGTTCTTGTTGTGGTGAGTAGTGTTATGCTGTATAAAGGCCAGGAAGCTGGTGTAAAATCAGAGATTGATCAAGGGGTTATTTCGGGCGGTACGAATAAGGCACTTTTGACGTTATCAACGGGAGAGCAAATACTGTTAGATAAACAAGATACATTATTACAAAGTGATATAACTCGTATTCGAGTTGCGAGTGATAAAGGAGTTACTTACGAGAGTATCGAGGGGGATTCGTCGATTCAGTTAGCGTATAATACAATGGAAATTCCTCCTAGGGCAGAATTTCAACTGGTTCTATCAGACGGAACGAAAGTCTGGTTGAATGCGGGTTCTAAATTGCGTTACCCGGAAAGATTTGTTGGAGATGAACGACAGGTAGAATTGAGTGGTGAGGCTTATTTTGACGTGGTTCATGATGAAAAGGCCCCGTTTATAGTGAAAACTTCTCGATCGACAATAACCGTGTTGGGGACGGAGTTCGGAGTTCGGGATTACGAGGGGAAAGCTAATCTGACAACGTTGGTTCAGGGGCGCGTGGCCGTGTGTGACTCCATGAATAAATCGTATGTGATTTATCCGGGACAACAAGTTATTATTGATGAGCGAGGGACAACAGTGGAAGACGTGGAAACAGCCTATTTTACTTCATGGAAGGATGGTTATTTTACATTTAACCAAGCGACTTTGGGTGATATCATGGATGAATTGTCCCAATGGTATGATTTTGATTGTTTCTTTACTAATGCCACGGTGACGAACTTGCGATTGACAGCGAGATTAAAGAAGTATGATGATATTAATGTTCTCTTGGATATATTATCTGATACCGGAGATGTTTGTTTCTCTCGAAAAGGGCGAGCGATCACGGTGACAGAAATTAGCCGATAAAATACCACGGGGAATAGGCTCCACCCAAATTCCCCGAGAGTATTTATTAATTACTAAATAATTGAATTACAAATTTATGGAAAAAAATGGAAAATGCAGGTATTATCTGCCAGAAAAATGGAGATTTTTAAAAGGGCTCACGAGGCTCTTGATGTTAATCTGCCTTGTCAATCTGCCGGTACACGTTTTCTCCCAAGAGAAAAGGTTCTCATTTGAGTTCACGAACGTACCCGTGAGTACTGTTTTTCTTAATATCGAGAAAAATAGTGATTATTCTTTCGTGTATAATTCGCAAGAATTACAGAAGATTGGATTGAAAGATTACAAGTTCGAAAATGCCACGGTTCGTGAGATTTTAGAAACTTGTCTGAAAGGATCGGATTTAGTGTATGAGATTCGAGATAAGCATATCGTTATCCGGCGTGCTAATGGAAATGATCAAGGAAAGAAAATGGTGCTTGTCCGGGGACAAGTGTTAAGTGTCGATAGTGTTGGTTTGCCGGGGGTGACCGTTTTGATAAAAGGAACAACAACGGGAGTGACAACGGACCACAAGGGCTATTACTCTATTTTTGTTCCTCAACAAGAAAAGGTGGTCTTGGTGTTTTCATTTATGGGGATGAAACAACAAGAGATTCGGTACACGGGGAAAGAGGTAATCAATGTAATGATGGAAGAGGATTTAAAGACCGTGGAAGAGGTTGTCGTTACCGGTTATCAAAATATCCGTAAAACCGATATGGTGGGATCTGCCCAGAGGATCAACCGGGATGAGTTGTTTTTCGATGGAACGAATAGTCTTGAACAAATGTTACAGGGAAAGCTCGCCGGCACGGTGGTGAACAACACGAGTGGATTGGTGGGATCTCGTCAAAAAGTTCGTGTCCGGGGGACATCCACGTTGTTAGGGAATCAAGAGCCTGTCTGGGTAGTGGACGGGATTATTCAAGAGGATCCGTTACCTTTTAAAGCTCAGGAGTTTTCATCTACAGGGGCAATATCTAGTGATAATTTTGATATGGTTCGGGATTTTGTTGGAAATGCGATTAGTTGGTTGAATCCCAATGATATTGAAAATATCACCGTGTTGAAGGATGCTTCGGCAACAGTTCTTTATGGAGTAAAAGCGGCCAACGGGGTGATCGTGATTACAACAAGAAAGGGTACTCAAGGGCGGATGTCTGTAAATTATAGCGGTAATTTTTCCATCAGTTCGCGCTTGACGTATGATAAAATGCATTTGATGAACTCGAAAGAACGAATTGATGCGTCGCGGGAAATCTATAATAATAGGGTTGTGTATAACGGGCGAACGTTGGAGGAAGTCGGGTATGAAGGTGTCTTGAAAAAATATTTGAATAAAGAGATCACGTATGACATGTTTGATGCGGAGGTGAAATACTTGGAATCGGTAAACACGGATTGGTTTGATTTGCTGTATCGTAACCCTTTTAATCATAGCCATAGCTTGAGTATTTCCGGGGGGACGGATAAGGTGGATTATTATTGGTCTTTAAGTGTGAAAGATAATAAGGGGGCAGCTAAAGGGAATGACCTGCGTTCTTATAGCTCGTTGATGAAAATGACTTTTCGTTTGGGAGATAAAATTATTGTCAATGCACAATTAAACGGGGATTATACTAAAACAGACGGGTTTTATCAAGTGAATCCTTACCAGTATGCAAGAACAACGAGTCGGGCAATACCTTGTTTTAACGAGGATGGTACATATTTTTTCTATCCCTCTAAAACGAATACTAAAATGATGTCTTATAATGTTTTGAACGAGTTGGACAACACGGGAAATAAGAATCATAAAAAGAGTTTGGGGACCACGGTGGGCCTTCGTTATACGATTATGAGCGGGTTGAATTTCGAGACGCTTTTAGGGTTGGCATATAGTGGTACGACGGGAGAATCATACGCTTCGGAACGTAGTTTTTATATTGCGAATAAAAGAGGGTATGATTATGGCCTTTTCGGGTCGGAATCCACGGAATATAAGTCTTCGCAATTACCTCATGGTGGAGAATTGAACACGACGAACGATCAAAATTTAACGTTGACGTGGAGAAATACGATTGCTTACGATCATGTGTTTGGGGAGAAGCATCGGTTGGGTGTGTTTGCCGGAATTGAGTGTCGGAGTTCAAAATATGATGGCACGAGTGAAACGACTTACGGGTATTTTCCGGATAGGGGTAAAACGGTGACATTACCTCCGTTACAGTATACTTCAGGAACAGCGAAGTTCGATAATCCGATATATTTATTCATGAAAAAAAACATTGTTGATAAGAAATCAAATTATATGTCTTATTTCGGGTCGTTGACTTATTCTTTTGCAGAACGTTACGTGGTTACGGGTAGTATCCGGAGTGATGCGTCGAATCGTTTTGGGCAAGATACAAAGCATCGTTTCCTACCAACATGGTCTATAGGGGGAGTGTGGCATGTGACGAATGAATCATGGATGCAGACCCAGAATTTTTTTAATGAACTAAGTTTTCGTGCGACGTATGGTTGGCAAGGAAACGTGGCGGAAAATTATGGGCCTAATTTAGTGGCACAAATATCCGGGTTAGAGTATTACACGAAAGAGTACCAGTTGAAAGTGAAATCATTACCTTACGGGGATTTGAGATGGGAAAAAACAAAAACGGTAAATCTGGGAATTGATATTGGCTTATTGAAAAATCGATTGATGCTTACGGCCGAGTATTATAATAAGAAAACAGAAGATATCATTCTAAATAAAGAAGTTGCTTATGAATATGGCGTGAGTTCAATGCCTATTAACGGGGGGGACTTGCATAATAAAGGTTGGGAGTTAAGTGTGAACATGACGCCTGTGAGAACCAAGAATTTCTTGTGGAATTTATCTTTTAACACGTCTAAGAATTATAATAAAATGGACTCAAAGACCGAACAAAATAAAAATTGGCGTTCGGCTGCCAGTGGACGTTTAGCGAAAGAGGGGTATGCGGTGTCTTCCATCTGGACGTTCGAATTTACGGGCTTGACGAATGAAGGCCGTCCCACGTTTTATATCCCGACGATAGAAGAGTTGCCGGAAGGTATAAAAGATGCCACTGCTTTTATGAAATATTCCGGAACGCTGGAGCCTGATTTTGCAGGTGGAATATCAACCTCTTTGCGATACAAGACATTAACTTTGGCTGCTTCTTTTAACGTGAATATTGGAAGTAAACGTTTCCTGGAAGCGTTGTTCCCGGAATCTATGGTGAATGATGCTCCGAGTGCTTATTCAAATTTGTCAAAGGAATTACTAGGTCGTTGGAAAAATGCCGGGGATGAAGATAGAACAAATATTCCGACCTTTCCTTCTGCCGGTTTGAGCAGTACCCCAAGGGATTGTGTCGTTGCATCTGAATATCTTTACCGGATGTATAATTACAGTGACATACGTGTTGTTGACGGTTCTTTTTTCCGTTGCAATAATATCTCCTTAAGTTATACTTTTCCGGAGAAAATAGTAAAACAATTATACTTGACTCATTTGGCGCTAACGGCAGGAGTGAGCAATCCTTTTATTATTGTGAGTAAAGATTATAAAGGTGTGGATCCGGAAGTAGCGACGGGATCTCAACCGATCGTGAGGACGTATTCATTAGGCTTAAATGTTAGTTTCTAAAATTTTGAATGATATGAAAAATATAAAATATTGTATAGTTATTTTGGGAATGATACTAGCTGTCGGGTGTGGTGATTTTTTGGATGAATATAGTCAGGATGAGATCATTCCGAGTACGGCTGATGACTTGGACCAGTTGTTGGTGGGGGAAGCGTACCCGATTGTATTACCAATTTTGTCTTATCTGGATTTATTAACAGATGATGTGGAAAGTAATTATCCTACGAATTCGACTCAGTATCAATGTTTGGTAACCGGAGCAGGTGTTTTTACTTGGGCTGAAGATATGTATGAGAGGTTGGAAGAAAATACAAAGACCCCGATAAATACGTGGGAATATTATTATGCCCGCATTATGGGGTGTAATGTCGTTTTGGATAATATCGATGCGGCGATAGGAGATGTGAGCAAAAAGGGTAATGTGAAAGGACAGGCCTTGACGATGAGAGCTTATTACCATTTTATGTTGGTCAATTTGTTTGCACGACCTTATAATATGGAAGGTATTGACCTTTCCAAAGAATCTGGGATTCCGTTAATGCTTTCTTCTGCTGTTAAAGATGAGGCTCCTAAACGAGCCACTTTGGAACAGGTGTACAAGCAAATAGAGAAGGATTTGCTTGAGGCTGCACCTCTGATGAAGCTATATGGTCAGAATAATAATTCGTTTAAAGCGAATGATCTATTTACTTATAATTTATTATCCCGTTTGTATCTTTATGAAGAAAAGTGGGAGAAGGTAATAGAATATGCGGATTATGTGATCGAGCGTAAACCGGTGCTATTGAATTTGTCTGATATCGTAATGGCAAGCGGTTTATTTAATTGGTCATTTGGTACGAAGAATGTTTTTGATGAGGCTAGTGAAGAACGAATCTGGAGATATTCAAGAAATAATGAATTTGGTCCTTTTTTTTATCTTTACAATGCTCCTGTTGCTTTCCAAGCATCGGAAGAATTAAAAGATTTGTATGAAAAAGATAAAGGGGGTAATTCTGCGGATTTAAGATTAGGATGTTATTATCGCAGTTATTCACAATCGGGTTCAACAAGAATACAATACGGACAAAAAGCTATTACCGGCACTTCTAAAGGGATGAGAGTGGCAGAGGCTTATTTGAATCGGGCGGAGGCACAAATTCGGTTGTATTTGCAGAATGGTAATGACGAATTAAGAAAAGCGGCTTTAAAGGATTTGAATTACTTGCGGTCCCGTCGTTTTGATACACGTACGGAATTGTATAAGGATATAGACAAAAACGGGGAGGCGTTATTGGAATTTTGTTTGGATGAGCGTCGCCGGGAGCTGAGTTTTGAAGAACATCGCTGGTTTGATTTGCGTCGTAACGGGATGCCTGAAATTGTTCATATACTGACTCTTGAGGCAGGAATGCCCGTGACGTTTGTTTTGGAAGAGAAAAGTGACAAGTATGTTTTGCCAATACCTCGTAATGTTTCAGATAGAAATCCGAATTTAAAATAGATAAAGTATGAAAACAAGAATATGGATATTGATTGGAATGTTAATGGGAGTGGTTGTAAGTTGTAGCGAGGATAGTATTTCTCCGTCAACAGATCCCGAAACATTTGATGGGTTGTATAGTTTGCCTCAAGGAAATCATGATTATGATGCTCGTATCGTGGAGTTGTCAAATAAATACAACACTAGAATTTATTATAAATTCGTTGATAAAGATTATTATTGGGGAGTGAGTACGGATATTCGTTGGCGATTTGACACGGTGAATAATAGAATTGTTGCAGGGTATGATGCCTTGCCTGCCGATGAAAATTATGTAGGAGAACAGTTGGATTTATTGGAAAATCATTTCTTAAAATACTTTTCGGACACCTTGCTATTGCGAACCATGCCATATAGAGTATTATTGTCCAGTGTGTTTGATTATATAATATATTCAAGTACCGGGATGCCGGAAGTCTTGCCCCGTACGTTGGTAAACGCTTATTCCGGGTATGACTATCTTGCATTTAATTGGGGAAATGCAAACGTGAAGACGATGACTTCCGAACAGATTAATGCTTTTAAAAATGATGCGGTCTGTGTCTTTTTGCAGCGATTAGCAGATAAAGAATTGATAAAGCGTTCGACAGCATTTACTTCCGTAACAAATTATGGTGCTTCCATGACAGCTGCGAATATGTACGAGTTTGGTATTCTTCATTATAGTTATCGAACCATCGCGGGCGATTGGGAGCAATACGTGAAAGCCATTGTTTCAACCCCGTATGAACAATTGATTGCCCCGGGTGGAATCTTGCATCCGGATATTGATAAAAAGCAGATGATTCGTAAGAAATATGATTATATGATCAATCACTTTAAAGAAGAGTATAATATTGATTTGCAAGCTATAGGTGATGATGTACAAAATTGAAATGCTGGATATGAGAAAAGTTAGAAATTGGATCCTATTGTCTTTAACTCTTTTGTTGTCTTGTAATCGAGATACTGTTTATACGGTATCTATTCAGGGAGAATTAGAAGGGATAAAATATGGAACGGCATATTTAAGGACTTTCGGGGAGAAAGATTCCTTTCTACTTGCTTCTGCGATAGAGAAAGGTCGATTTGTGTTGGAAGGAGTGTTGCCGGAGAAAGGTCGTTATACGTTACAGATCAACAGGAAAGTGTTATATCTTTTCCTCGATGGAGAGAAAATACAGTTAAAGGGTGATTATAAGCAGCTGAATAATTCTGATGTGAAAGGTTCTTTGGCTAATGAATTGGAACAAGAATTTTATTCATTACTAGAAGAAAATTATCAGAAAGAATTTCGGGAACTTCAGGCTATTTATCGAGAGATTATACAACAAGAAGACCAACATGCGGCCGATGACGTGATGAGTCAGATGTTGAAATTGGATGAAAAACGCTACGTGCTAGTAAGAGACTTTATAAAAACTCATCCGGATAATATTTTTTCAATATTTCTGGCAAACACGGAAATAAAAGGAAGTTATGAAAAGGGGAAAGAGCTATATGCTCTTCTCTCCCCTTCCATGCAACAAACAGCACAGGGCAGGGAGGTGAAACAACAGGTTGATGAGTTGGCTGTTTCTGCGTTGGGGGTGCCTTGTCCGGAGATTCAAGCCGAGACGGAGCTGGGAGAGTTAGTCGTGATAGATTCTTTGAAAGGGAATTTTGTCGTGCTGGATTTTTGGGCCTCTTGGTGTGGACCTTGTCGACAAGAGATGAAGAATCTAAGAATATTGCACAAAGAATTTGCTGCAAAGGGAGTTCGTTTCGTGAGTATATCGTTTGATGATTCTGTGGAAAAATGGAAAGAGGCGTGTGAAGAGGAGCAAATTCCTTGGATGAGCTTGCATGATAAAAATGGTTGGAAAAATTCGAAGATTCGGAAAGCAATGGGGATACAGTTTATTCCTTTTATTGTTTTATTAGATCGAGATGGAAATATTATTGCCAAGAATATTCGAAGGAATCAATTGCGTGATAAACTTCTTGAGGTAACGGAGGAGTAGTGTGAGTTGGTTAGTTAAAAATATGAATAAAATAGAACGTATGAAAATCACAGGTATAATTTTATTGTTTTTATTCAATTTGCTAGGTGTTGTGCCGAGTATGGGGCAAACACAGGAAGAAAAGGTGTATTCGAAAATAGATTTGATGTATAATGTTCTAAATCAGAAAGACAAGGCAACACTTCCTGCAGAGGAGTATAGTAAATGTTTTGATGAGGTTGATCTGGCTGTTATGTTGATGATAGATTCTTTGCCAACAGATGCTTTTAAGGCTAAAGCCGAATTGGTTGCCTATAAAAATGTAATGAATACATTGGGGCTATACGTGGATAGAGGAGGGAAGGATTTGGTAAAGAAATACAAGAAACGGCTTAAGGGATTAGATATGAAGTCTCCTTTTATAGACGAATTACCCTATATATATGAAGCCAACTTGTATGGGAGATACATGATGAATAACAAAATAGGAATGTCCATAAAAAGAGGAACTTATGTGCTTAAGAATTCTCGAAATGGTGAATTTCAGCGTAGATTCGTGCAACCTATCTTACAAGGATATATGGCGTATTATGGTTATTCGGATTCATTGCGTATGTTGATGAAAGATGTAAAACGTTATTCGAGAGATTCTCAGCTTTTAGCTTTTAGCGAAGAACTTAGGGCTAAATGTTTGGCTTTGAGTAAAGGAAAGGTTGCCCCTGCGTTTACCGTGATGGATGAAGATGGGAAAACTTACCAATTATCTGATTTTAGGGGAAAATATGTGTTGATGGATATTTGGGCTACAACGTGTGGACCATGTATAAAGGCAATGCCCGGTCTTATAGAGACTTCGAAACAATATGAGAATTACGATCATATCGTTATCATGTCTTTTGCTTTGAATGTCGGTCAGGAGGGATGGGCTAAATTTTTGAGAGAAAAAGATTTTGCAGGTAAAATGGTTCATATGCGTTGTGAAAGTAATATCTCTCAATTTATGACAGATTATGCCGTTGGTGTCCTTTTGCGTTACGTGCTGATTGATCCGGAAGGAAAAATCGTGGATGCGTGGCATATTGCTCCTTCTGAGAAAGAATTCACGAAAATATTTAATAAAGAAGTTGGTATAAGATGATGAAAAGATATGGTGTATTATGCATGTTATTATTCTTTACCATAGGAATAAGATTTATTACTGTCGGGCAAAATGGAACCGACCAAGACGGTAAGATATTGCAAAAACTTTATTCTTGTTATAATCTTTTGCAAGAACCGGAATATATGAATTTGTCACCCGAAGAATATATGCGTTATTTCGTGGATATAGAAAAGAAAGCTTGCTCCATGATAGATTCTCTATCGAGTGTAGATTCGAAGAAAAAAGCTATTTTGTATCATAAATTGGGGTATTTGAATTCTTTGGGGAAATATGTGAAACAAAAAGAGGTAAAAGGTGCTGCAACATTGGAGGATGAGTTGGAGAGGCGTTTGGGTGATTTGGATATTGACTCTCCGGATTTGGATTTGTTGTCTGGTATGGAGATTATGGGTTTGTTGGATAGTTATTACGCTTGGAAATCACCTCGGGCATCTGTGTGGGAGAGATCAATGGACGTTTTGTATAACGTGAAGAGTGAAAAGGTAAGGAGGGCTTATGCTTTCCAAAACTATAAAACAATGATACAATTGTATGGTTACACGATGTTTATAGAAAGTCTATCATGGGATTTTGAATTTTGTACCAGAGATTCCGTGATGCTCCGGGAGGTTCGGGAGTTGAAAGAAAAGTATAAAAATGATCATAAAAAATAGTGTTATTTGTAATTTTGTATATAAATCCCGGTGAAGCCGGGATTTATTGTTGTGTGGATGATAGGCTTAAAGGTGAATATAATTGATGGCATTCCGGATTAAATTATTATTTTTGTAATAATTATTAGATCCGAGGGAGCCGTTTATGAGAGTGATAAAGAAGGATATAGATATATTCATAGACCAACTACAGAAGGGTGATGAAGGTGCTTTTCGAGTATTATTCGATGAGTTCTATACGGCTTTGTGTCTGTTTGCAGAACGTTTCCTTGGAGAGCGGGAATCGGCGGCGGACGTGGTTCAGGAGGCTTTTTTGAAATATTGGGACAGGCATACGGATTTTGATAATTACTATAAGATAAAATCTTTTCTTTACGTGGTGGTTCGCCATGATTGTTTGAATTTACTTCGGAATAAGCGTGAGGATTTGCCGGTGACGGAGGATATTGCCATGGACTCGGATGAATTTTTCCAGAATCAAGTCATGGAGGAAGAGGCATATCGTGTATTTTACCGGGCGATAGAGCATTTACCGCCACAGATGCGGAACGTGATCAATTACGCCTTGGAAGGATTGAAGAATGCAGATATTGCTCAAAAAATGGGCGTGTCCGAAAATGCTGTGCATGCCTATAAGAAAGAGGCGTATAAGAGATTGAAAGAGAGTATGAAAGATTATTATTACCTGTTGGATATATTTTTCTTATATCTGTTTCTTTGATTAATAAATGTTAAATAATTGAATGTAACATACCCGATCTACCATTTCTTGTGTTGTAAGATTGAAAGAATATATAAATATTCAATACAAGTAGTATGGATAAAACGAAGTTTGATGTTGCGATTTTGGTGGGGAAGTATCTTGCCAACAATTTGACAGATGAAGAACAAAAGTATCTGTCCGATTGGCTTTCTGCGTCAGAAAAGAATCGTGCGTGGTTTGAACGGGTAACATCGGAGTCTTATCAGGTTGAAAAAGGGAAGGCAACTCGTTCCATTAACGTGGAGGAGGGGTGGAAAGCTTTGGAACTTAAACGGGAATCCCGGCTAGGGGGACGTCGCCGTCGGATTTATTGGATGCGTTACGTGGCGATGTTTGTCTTACCTCTGGCTATTGCCGTTTTATTACACCAAGTGTATTATTCCCGTAAAGATAAGGTGGAAATGGTGCAAACAATTACTTCCGGAACGAGTAAGGCAATTCTTATATTAGCAGATGGTTTACCCGTGGTGCTGGAACAACAACAAGAAAAAACATTGAAAGAATCGGATGGTACCAAGATTAACGTCCTGAAAGAACATATCAGTTACGAGAGTGGTGTTGATGATAAGCAAGAGAAGTCGGTATACCATGAGCTGGTTATTCCTCGCGGGGGAGAGTTTTCTTTGACTTTGTCTGACGGGACCGAGGTCTATATGAATGCGGATTCGAAATTGCGTTTCCCGACAAAGTTCGGGAAGGGGGAACGGGTGGTAGAGTTGGAAGGGGAGGCCTATTTTCAGGTTGTTCATCATGAGGATGCTCCTTTTATCGTGAAGACTTCCCAGATGGCGATAAAAGTTTTGGGAACGGAGTTTAATGTTTCCGCTTATGCGGAGGATTCTATTATACGCACGACGTTGGTTCGGGGTTCCGTGAAGATTTCTTCGGAAGTCAGCGGGGAAAGCGTGGTTCTTCATCCCGGGGAACAGTCGGCTCTCAACCGGGGAGATCATTCCATGCTGGTGAGCGAGGTGGATGTGTCCTACGCGATGGCTTGGAAAGAAGGGCGTTTACGTTTTAAGGAGAAACCTTTGAAAGAGGTGATGAAAATTATATCCCGTTGGTATGATGTTGACGTGGTGTACGAGGACGAGGAAGTGAAGGATTATCCTTTCGGGTGTAATTTTAGTCGTCATGCAACGATAGAACCTTTATTGAAAGTATTCGAGGCGACGGGTACTATTGAGACGAGTATTCACGATAGGAAAATATGGATTAGAAAGAGAAAATAAAACGGAAGATGGTGGTACATCTCCCGCTTGAACAAGTACTTTGTGGTAAAAGTACTATAAAGTTAAATAAATAAACACTCAAAGTTATGAAAAAAAATCATGGATTCCCCTATAAATGGGGAATAAAAATGAGGTATGTGTTGCTTGTATTACAAGTGGCCCTATTTCTTCCCCAATGGGGACACGCGAGCAATAATGTTTTATTGCCGGGACCTAAGATTAGCTTTTCGATGAAAGATGCTTTGATGAAAGATGTCATCTGGGAACTTGAAAAACGATCCGGGTTTGTATTCGCTTACAACGCGAATGATTTGTTGAAGGCGGGGAAAGTGAGCGTGGAGGTGAAGGACAAGGATGTCTATGAGGCGTTGGATATTTGCTTGAAAGGAACGGGGTTGACGTATGTCGTGCAACAAGATGTTATCGTGATCAAGCGGGCAGATGCTCCGGTGCAGGAAGTGAAAAAGGTCACGATTACGGGACGGGTTGTAGATAAGGATAGTCTGCCGTTGCCGGGGGTAACGATTTTATTAAAACACACGACAATGGGTGTGGTTACCGACCAGAACGGACGTTATAGTATCACGATTCCGGATGTACAGGAGCCCGTGTTGATTTTTACTTTCGTGGGAATGAAATCCCGGGAGGTGAAGTATACGGGAAATAACGTGATTAATATCGTGTTGGAAGATGATGTGACGGAGGTGGAAGAGGTCGTGGTAACAGGAATGTTTACCCGTAAGGCCAGTAGTTTCACGGGATCGGCAACGACGATTAAGGGGGATGAATTGTTGAAGGTGGGGAATCAGAATGTATTCCAGAGTTTGAAGAGCATGGAACCCGGGTTGATGATTTTCGAGAGCCTTGAATTTGGTTCCGATCCTAACCGGATTCCGGATATGCAATTGCGGGGAACTTCCGTGATCACGATGGGTGATAATAGTGATTTGGATTTGCGGGGTAATTACGAAAACAATCCGAATATTCCTCTTTTTATATTGGATGGCTTTGAGGCGAGTGCGGTGAAAATCTTCGATTTGGATATTAATCGTGTTGAGTCGGTGACGATATTGAAAGATGCAGCTGCAAAAGCAATATATGGTTCGAAGGCAGCCAACGGGGTTGTGGTTATCGAGACGAAAAGGAATGTTTCCAAGAATCTCCGGGTAAGTTATTCCGGAAGCGTGGATGTTCAGGCTCCGGATTTGTCTTCTTATAATTTGTGTAATGCAGAGGAAAAGTTAGAGGCAGAGAGAATTTACGGGATGTACACTCCTTCGAGCCGGGAGAACGTGGACGATATTCTCCGGTTGGAAAAATTATACATGGAACGTCTCTCAAAAGTGAAAGCCGGGGTAGATACGGATTGGTTAGCCAAACCATTGAGAAATGGTGTCGGTCATAAACATTCGTTGATGATCGAATTGGGAGATAAGAACATTCAGCTCGTGGCGAACGTCTCATACAATGATGTCGTGGGTGTTATGAAAGGCTCCGATCGGACGAATGTGGCCGGTTCTGTGTTTGCCTCTTATCGGAATAACAAATTTAAGTTTAGGAATGAGTTGTCTGTAAACATGAACAAGAGTAATGACTCTCCTTATGGTTCGTTTGCAGAATATTCTAAACTGAATCCTTATTGGAGTCCGGTGGATGAATATGGTCAGATTGCAAAAAATGCCGGGGATGAAGAGGCCTTTTACGGGAATCCGCTTTATAACGCCACGTTGAATACGAGTCTGAAAGATAAATATACGGAGGTTACCGATAATTTCGAGGGTGAATATGATATTTTACAAGGGTTTAAGGCGAAAGTGAGGATTGGTTTTAATCGTAAATTCAGTCGGTCGGATCAGTTTTATCCCGCTAATCATTTGAAATTTAATTCAGAGCAAGAATTACAGAAGAAAGGTTCTTACCAGATTAACGAGGGAGAGAGTCAAACGATGAACTACGATTTCAGTTTGAATTTTTCCCGTCAAGTGAAAGAGCTACATTATTTGTTCGGTTTTTTGAGTTACAGTTTGGATGAAACGACTTACGAAGAGAATATTTACAAGGCAGAGGGATTTCCCAGTGACCGGATGAACAGTATCTTTTTTGCCCGTCAGTATGCAGAGGATACAAAACCACAGGGTGCGGAATCGACAACTCGTAATATTGGTGTGAATGCCGTGTTCAACTATTCCTACGATGATCGGTTACTTTTTGATGCCACGTTCAGAACAAATGCGTCCAGCCAGTTTGGAGCAAATCAACGTTGGGGTAATTTCTGGAGTTTGGGTGCCGGATGGAATATGCACAACGAGAAATGGTTGAGAAGTAAGGAATGGTTTTCACGCTTGAAATTAAGAGCATCAGTCGGAAGTACGGGATCACAGGGAAATAATGCCTATCAGTCTTTGGCTACTTATAATTATAGCGAGAAAAATTATGAGAATAAGTTGGGAGCCTATTTGATGGGTATGGAGAATAAGGATTTGAAGTGGCAGAAGAAGATGGATTACAACGTGGGTATGGATATGTCAGTAAAAAATAATTTCAATCTCGTGTTTGATTATTACCAGAGTACGACGGAAAACTTGTTGGTTGCCTTCACTTTACCCCCATCTACCGGATTTACAACGGTACAAGAAAATGTGGGAAAAGTAAGAAATACGGGTGTTGAGTTAAGTATGAGTTACATGGTGTTGTCGCGTCCTCAAGACAGGACATTCTTAACGCTTTCCTTACGTGCGGCACACAATAAGAATCGGGTTGTCAAGATTTCCGATTCCATGAAGGCCTATAACGAGAAGATGGATGAGATGGCGGAAAGTGATAGTAAATTGGTCACCAAATATTACGACGGAGTTTCCATGAACGCTATTTGGGCTGTTCGCTCGTTAGGGATAGATCCGGCAACCGGACGTGAGATTTATTTGACAAAAGATGGAGTATCCACGTATGAATACCGGGCGGAAGATATGGTCGTGTGTGGAGATAATTTGCCAAAATTGCGCGGGAGTTTCGGGATAAATCTCGGATATAAAGGATTTGGTTTGAACGTGATGTGCATGTACGAATTAGGAGCTAAAATGTATAACGAGACTTTGGTGGATCGGGTAGAGAATGTAAATATGAGCTATGCCGTGGATAAACGGGTTTTGGAGGGTAGATGGCAGAAACCGGGGGATAAGGTACGTTTCCGGTCATTGAAGCAGGTATGGGACCCGGAGAAACAGGCCTATAAGGTGGACGAGAAGACTTATGCAACCTCTCGTTTTGTTCAAAAGAAGAATGAGTTGAATATATCTTCTATCAATTTCTCGTATGATTTCTTCCGTCATGCTTTCGTGAAGAAAATGGGTATGGAGCGTTTGAGTGTGGCGTTCTATATGAATGATGTGGCTAAGTTGTCCACGATTAAGACAGAACGAGGATTGTCTTATCCTTTTGCAAGAAATTATAATTTTTCGTTGCAGATGACTTTTTAAGTCCTGTTATAGATTGAATGAATAAAATATAAAAATATGAGCGCTAGAATAAATACATACTGTTTGATAATTTGGATGAGCTTATTATCATTCGGAACCATATCTTGCTCTAATTGGTTGGACGTGGAACCCAAATCTGAAATAAAGGGTGACGTGTTGTTCGAGACGGAACAAGGTTTTGAAGATGCTATAACGGGTGTGTATATACTGATGACCGATACCCGTTTGTATGGAAAAGAGATGAGTTACGGTTTTATAGAGGCGGTAGCTCAACAATACGAGATTGATCCGCTGACAAACAATTATTTCGATTGTACCCAGTATCGTTATGATATGGATGCCGTGTTGACACGGATTGATGGCATTTGGAGTGCAGCTTATAATGCAATTGCCAATGTGAATAATATTTTGAAAAACTTGGAAACGAGTTCCTGTGTAACCCCACCTGTGTACGCTCGGATTAAGGGAGAATGTTTGGGATTACGTGCTTTTCTGCATTTTGATTTGTTGCGCCTGTTCGGTTGGGGTGATTTAAAGGAACGTCCGGAGATATTGAGTCGTTTGTCGATTCCTTACGTGACGGATTATAATAAAGAGATAACAAAACAATCTACAGTAAAAGATGTCTTAGCCTATATCGAGGCTGATTTGGCAGAGGCTGATAAGTTTTTGCCTCGTGAGGTGGCAACTTCTCGGTTGACGTTTAACTATTATGCTTTGTTGGCAACACGGGCCCGGGTGGCCATGTGGCAGGGGAATAAGGATATGGCGTTGAAATATGCCGAAGAGTTGATTGCAATGGAGCAGCAATTCCCGTGGGTAGATAAGAATAGATTGGAAACGAATGATTTGCAGTTGCGTGATTTTACGTTTTCTTCCGAATATCTTTTCGGATTGAACGTGTACCAATTTTCGAAGATCACGGAGTTGAGTTTCGAGGCTAAAGTGGATATTACGAGAACGAATCCCCAATTCCTGTTTCATGCGGCACAGACGGGTAAAGATTTGTTTGAACTGGGAGACAACACGGGTGCAGGTGATTATCGCTATTTGTGGTTGTATGATAAATTAGGTACTCAATATGCTTTTCTGAAGTTGAAACAGGTGGATAAATCTACTTATGCCAATCGTCTTCCTTTGATCCGGAAAGCGGAGGTTTATTATATGGCAGCAGAGTGCTTGAACGAGACGGGAAGTGTTACCGATCGGCAGAAAGCAATTAATTATTTGAATATCGTGCGGGAGAAAAGAGGAATTCAACGCAAATTAGAAAATGATTTGTCTCAGAGTGTAGTTCAGCAGGAAATATTGAAAGAGTGGCGTAAAGAGATGTTGTTGGAAGGGCAAATGTTTTTCTATTACAAGAGAAGAGGAGTGACCAATATTCAAGGATCTACGGTTGTTATGAACGACAACACGTACGTGATGCCGTTACCGAAGACGGAGGTTGAGTTTGGAAGTCGAGAAACTTATTAAAAATGATGAATTATGAAAAAGAGTATATTATATAGTCTGGTTATATTCCTTTCTGTTTTTCTTGGTGGATGCGAGAAAGATGAACCGATGGGATACCGTGGACGTCCGGGGGTTTATTTTAACGGGAAGGAGTTTTCTTATACCTTCGCTGAAAATCCTTGGAAAGATGTCGATACGGTACTATTGCCTATTTTGCTTACCGGAGATTTGGAAGATTACGATCGAAAAGTGAAGGTGGTAGTTGTTGCAGATTCAACGACTGCAACGGGAGATATGTATGAATTACTGGAGGGAACTATAAGTGCCGGATCGGAATCAGGATTTGTTCCGGTGGTTGTGAATAGTGTGCAGGAGTTGGAACATAAGGTTGTGCGACTTCGGGTACAGATCGTGGAGAACGAAGATTTTAAAGAATTGGATTTGGTTTATCCGGCATGTAATTTCACGTTTACCGCTCAGATTATTAAACCTTATAACTGGTCTCAGTTAGAATACTTTTTCGGACCTTATTCGACAGGCTGGTGGAAGTTTATCATGGAGAAATTAGGACGTACTTCTTTGCCTTATTGGGATTTATTTTCTCCGATACCTAACCCGGATCCGGATAAGTACGATATGTCGTATTACGAGATGTCAAATATTCAGCAGATGATTCGTTTGGAATTAGCCGAATATAATAAACACTCGACAACTGGGCCGATGAAACATGATGATGGGGATTACGCTGGTAAAGAGATCGTTGTTCCTGCCCCGTGGTAATGGGTGGCGTGTTTAATGGAATTGTTTAATAAAAGATGAACAGATGAAAACAAAAATATTTTTAGGACTGGTGATGATTTGTTTCTTGCTTGGCTCTTGCTTTGATGACGAATCATCCAAGAATGTCGAGTTTTTGAAACCGATCCAGATTAATGATTTCTCGACGTCTATGGAACTATACGTGAGCCAGGGAGGACGTTTGAAAATAAAGACATTAGCTTATAAAGAGGGAATGGATGATGCCGCATTATCGTTCGAATGGAAACTTCAGGGACACGGGCAACATGAAACGTTGGGAAATACGATGATATTGGACACGGTGATCAACGTGCCGATGAATCGGGAGGCTTATTCTTTATTGTACACGGTTACGGATACGGAGAATGAATTGACGGTAACCAAGCGTTATTACCTGTATGTAACAGGGCAATACGAGGCCGGTTTGTTAGTGGCTGATACTAAAGATGAACAAACTTCCGATCTGCATTTGATTATCGGGAAGAACTTTAACCGGAATTATAGTAAACATGAAGATGATCGTATTTTTGAGAATATTTATAGTATCAATAACGGAGCGAAGATTGGCGAGCTTGTCACGGATATGAAATCTGTTGTTGCCGGGTATCTTGAAACAAGTATTGCAACGGAACATTCTGTCGAGGACCTTTCCCCGCTGGATAATTTTACTGTGATTCGGAGAAATAACGATATGTTTATTAAAGCTTTTGACGGGGAATTTGTTGTGGGAGGCTTGAATAATTGTGCCCGTGGTCCTTACGATGTGATTGCTGTAAACGGGCATATCCATAAGAGAACTCAATACGAGGAGGCGACAACTTACGGGGTGGGAATGTTATTAGAGGATTTGACAGACGATTATTACATCACGCATTATTTGTACAGACCTTACAATCCGTATCCGGGAGAAGGAGATCTTTTCGGGATTGCGTATGATCAGAAACACCGTCGTTTTCTTGCCTTCCCGCATTTCCGTTCGGAAGATAATTTGCATATATTCCGAAATACTTCTGCAGATGGCAAACAGGACCCGAATCAGTTGGGAAATAAAGAGTGCATATATATAGGTTATGGTCCGAATGTTACAATGTATGCCGTATTGAAAGATAGCGATACCGGTTTGCATGAAATATGGACATTTAATATGAATGCAGATGATAAGAACCGTCCGGATGTGATTACGGGATATTATATTCTGGATGGATGTCCGGATATAGAGAAAGCCCACAAGTTTCAGTCACAGGCTATGGAAGAAGTCATGTATTATGCAACGGATGACAAA
>NZ_JBCOSQ010000031.1:0-8945 GCF_040920905.1 Butyricimonas sp. RTP31003st1_G1_RTP31003_210430
GTTTATAGAGGAGGTGGCACGAAGTGACGGAGGAGTTTTTTGAGGATAAAATGACTTTTGACACACCCTCCTATTTTTTTAGGTCTTAACCCGAACTTTTGTATATAGCCTCCGTATATACCCTCAGAATTGAAACAGAAAAGGAGATGATGAGGAATTATACTTTTGTCGTGGCATTGTTGGCGTTGTTTTTCACGGGATGTGAGGAGGCAACGATAAAAATAGGGAAGGATTTTTTGTCCCACAAGACCAACGAGTTTGATATTACGATCGCCTATCCGGTGTTTACCTCTCAAAAAGCCGAGGTGGAACAAGGATGTAAGGCCGTGAACGGGGAGATTTCCCGGTTGATTGACAGCTTGCAAAATGATTTAAAGGCACAATTGAACGAGTACCTGCAAAAGGCACGGGAGATGAAGGAAGAGCCGATGATCCCGTTTGAATTGGATGTTAAGGATAGCGTGTTCATGGCGGATCGTCATTATATCAGTGTTCGTCTTGCGGTTTACACGTTGACAGGAGGGGCTAACGGGCTGACGGAGTACTATGCGGTCAATTACAGCTTGAAGGACAAGAAGTTTTTGCGTCCGGAGAGTATCCTGAATTATGACAAGAGTGCTGAGATTGACAAGCAGATTCAACGGAATTTCAAGAATCCGGAGAACTGTTTCTCGGAAATTCCCACGTTGGCAAATGTAACCACGATAAACTTTTCGGGAGGTGATATTTGCTTTACTTATAATCCACTGGTTTTAGGGGCCCATTATTGTGGAGCGGCGGAAATATCCGTACCCCGTATGTTATTGAAAGGTGATTTATTGTTGAAATAGATAGGGAGAATTGTAGGGAAGACGAGGGCGATCCGAAAGGATCGCTCTTTTTTTGCATTGATATTTTTGAAAAAAGTCATATCTTGCAGGCTTGAATTGATGGAGTGATATGTTATTGTACCAATTTAATAAGGGAGATGAGCGAGCATTTAAAAAGCTGTTTGACAGTTTCTTTAAGTCGTCATGTGCTTTTGTTAAACGTTATATTTCGGATCATGGGGCGGTGGAAGATGTAGTGCAGGAGACATTTATAAATCTTTGGGAGAAGCGGGGAATTTATTCGGATATGGTGTATTTTAAAGCTTATCTTTACAAATCATTGTACAATAACGCTCTTTTTTATTTGCGGCAGCATAAGGTAAGTGAAGACGTGGACCCCGGGATTGAAGATGATACGGAGTCGGCATTGAATGCAATTATAGAAGAAGAGGTTCATCGTGAAATCATAGCGGCAATAGATAAATTACCCCCGGAACGAAGGCGAGTTGTGGAATTGAGTATGGCGGGTTACTCGCAAGAAGAAATTGCTGAAAAATTAAATATTTCTGTAAACACGGTTAAAACACAAAAAAGGAAGGCCTACGCTTTTTTGCGAGAAGAATTACAACATTTGTTTGTTCTGTTCTTAATGCTATTGCATCTTTGATATTGTTGATTTATAGTGTTTTGTTGTTGGACGATTGTGAAAATTGAAAAATAATTGATTTTCGAGTCACCCCTAAGTTTGTTTTTTGCATATTAGAGATGTGAAAGGTAATAAACAGATGGAAAAATATAGAAAGTCAATAGAATTAGCGGAGAGAATTACCCGGTATTTGAAAGGAGATCTTTCGGATACGGAGATGTTGGAGTTGGAAAAGAGTTTGGAGGAATCTTCGGACGGGACTCAACTTTTGACAAAAATCAGTGATCAAAAGAATATAGCAGCTAAACAGGCTATTTATGAATCATTTGATGCGGATAAAAGTTGGGATAAAATTCGAAAAGCAACCGGAAGAAAGGTACACGGGAAAATTTACCACGTGTTCTGGTATGCTGCGATATTGATGTTACCTTTGATGGTTGCTGCTTCTGTTTGGTATATTGGTCGTGTGGAGGAGTTAGAACGTCCGCAATATATCGTGGATGCTTATTTCGAAAGTCATAAAACAATATTGGAATTGCCGGGAGGACTGTTTGTGGATTTGGATACGGTTAGAAATATAGCAAAAGAATTAAATGAATTCGGGGTAACTTTGGAGGAAGGGCAAGGATTGAATTATTCCGGAATAGACAGTATCATTGATGATAAAATTGAGTATCATCGGATAATTGTTCCGAGAGGTGGAGAATATAATTTGAAATTGGCGGATGGGACTGACGTCTGGATGTTTGCAGATTCGGAGATTCGTTTCCCAACACGTTTTAAAGGAAATAAGCGTGAGGTATACCTGTCGGGGGAGGCTTATTTTGAAGTGCATCATGATCCCTCTCGTCCATTCTACGTGAAAACGACATCGCTTGATGTAAAGGTGTTGGGGACAAGTTTTAACGTGAAAGCTTATGATGATATGGATGTGGTGGAAACCTCCTTAGTCGAAGGGGTGGTTAGTGTGAAAGATAATGTACTACGTCCGAATATGCAGGCTGTTTTTCATAAGAATACGGGAGACTTTTCCTACCGGAAAATTAATGGAGATAATTATCGTTTGCGAAAGGAACGGGTTTTTGTTTTTGAAAACGAACGTTTGGATGATATTTTACAGGAAATGGCTCGTTGGTATGATTTCGATATTTTCTATCAGAATCCTGATATTGCAGATAAACAGTTCGGTCTCAAATTGGAAAAATACGAACATGTGGATTCTTTGTTAAGGATACTGGAATTGACGGGTGAAGTGAAGTTTTCCATTAAGGGAAGAATATTAACTGTAATGAGTGGAAGTTAATATTATGCGTGTGTAAAATAAAAAACGGGTAGAGGAAATTTTGTGGTGATTATTTCCTGCAACCCATTTGCTTAAATTAAAATCAATTTAATTCTTCAAAGTTATGAAAAAAAACTTTTGGTCGTGGCTCCTGCACGATAAAAAAAGGGGAAAAAATACAATGTGCATGAAATTATGCTTGTGTCTGATCCTTGTTTTAGGTGGAGGTGTATTCAGTAATACGTTTGCACAGGGGGAGAAGTTGACATTGAAGCGGGAAAATGCTTCGATGTTGGATATTATTCTTGCCGTGGAGAAGCAAAGCGGTATGACGTTCGTATATAGTATGGATGCGGTGAATAAAATCGGGAAAATCACGATTGACGTGAAAGATGTGTCGATTGACAGTGTGATGAGTGTTTGCTTGCAGAAGACCGAGTATACTTATTCTTTGGAGAAAAATGTAGTCGTGATTAAAAAGAGACCAGCTAACGAGATTGCCCAGTCAATAGCGGAACAAAAAAAGAGAATCATATCTGGAACGGTCGTTGATAAACAGAAAATGACCTTGCCGGGAGTTTCTGTCTACATAAAGGGAACGACTATCGGAGTTGTGACGGATGTTAGTGGTTCTTACAAGTTGGAAGTGCCTGTTTCGACGAAAGTATTGGTATTTTCGTTCGTCGGGATGAAGACAAAAGAAGTTGCCTTAGACAAAGAGAATGTGGTTAATGTGGTTATGGAGGAAGAGGTTTCCGATTTGGATGAGGTGACTGTAGTGGCTTATGGCGAGCGTAAAAAACGAGAATTAATCAGTTCTGTTTCTTCCGTGAAAGCCGAGGATTTGGACGAGTTACCTTCTGCTAGTCTTGAGACTTTATTACAGGGGCATATGGCTGGAGTTGAGGTGAATAATATTTCCGGTTCTCCTGGTGGTGGTGGTTCTCAGGTTGCCATTCGTGGTTATAACTCGTTGATGAACGGGATGACGGATAATTCTCCTTTGTACGTGATTGATGGTGTTCCGGTAAATTCATTTACCTCTCCGGTAACAGGTACGAATACATTGGCCGAAATTGACCCGTCTACGATTGAATCGGTGGAAGTGTTGAAGGATGCTGCTTCTGCCGCTTTGTACGGTTCCCGTGCTAGTAATGGAGTTATTTTGATTACAACAAAAAAAGGACGTGTCGGTCGAGGAAAGTTTACGGCTAACGTGTCTCAATCTTGGTCTATCCTTCCGAAAACACCTTATCAGGTAATCGGGCATGGAGAGCGATTGGCTCATATTCAAGCATTACGAGCAAGACGGGTTGGCTATCAGGATCGGGCAACTTACGGATATATCCTGCCTGATTCTTACGAGAGTGTATACGGAACCGGTGGCGTGTATGATTATTTTTGGAATAATGGTAAAAAGATCAGTGATTCGTTTATTGATGGAGATCGTATCTTGCATGATAGTTTGAATCCATTTTATAATAATGCAACGAACTGGTGGAAACATAGTTTCCGGACAGGTAAAATTCTGAATGCGAATTTGCAGGCATCTGGAGGTACCGAGAATTTCCAATATATGGTTGGATTGGGATGGTATGATGAGAGTGGAATTATGTTGGGTAGTGATTTTTCTCGTGTGAACATGATTAGTAACCTAAAAATTATTCCTAGAGAGAAGCTGACTTTGGATGCTCGTCTTTATTTGGCTTACACGGATAGAAGTAAGGGTGCTGCCAATACCTCTTTTAGTCAAGCAACAGCTTTCGAAGGATTGACAGTTGACCCGAAAGTAAATTCTTCCCTTCTTCCTGGTAGTGGTTCTGTGTTGGATGAGGTATTGAAACGTTTGAACGAGACTTCAGAAAAGAATTATACCTATCGTGTCCGTGCGAATATGGGATTAACTTATAATATCCTTACCGGATTGGATTTCTCGACAACTTTAGGAATCGACTTCTCTCAATCTAAGAAAAATGCGTTTGAACCGAGTTATTTGAATCAAGATAATCTGAGTAAGTCAACCGGAGAAACGGGGAGTTCCACGATGTTCACGAACGAGAATCTTCTTCGCTATAATAAATCTTTTAATGAGATACATAATATAGATGTTTTATTGGGATTGGCCTATACGCGGGAGTCTTCTGATGCTTTGAGTGGTTCGGGTAAAGGGGCTCCAAGTGATGACTTGTATTACGTGACAACTGATTTTCAAGATATTATAGATATAAACGGAACTGCCACCGCGATGAAAGATTATAAGTCAGATTTCGAGGAATCTATTATGTTGAGTTACTTTGGACGTTTGGCATATAACTATAACAAGAAATATTTGACTGAATTTACGATTCGTCGTGATGGTTCTTCGGTATTCGGAGAGAATGTGCGTTGGGCGACATTTCCTTCTGTCGCTGTTGGATGGGCTTTCTCGGAAGAATCTTTTATGGATAGATTTTGGTGGTTGAGTTACGGAAAGATACGGGCTTCTTGGGGTAAACAAGGAAAAGCTTTTCGTGATCCTTATTTAGCTCAGGGAACATTGAAGGCAAGTAATAGTTTTATGGGTGTGATGGGAGTTGTGCCGACAACCATGTTAGCCAGTGATCTGACATGGGAGGAATCTGATCAATATGATATCGGTTTGGACGTGGATTTGTTTGATTACCGGATAAAATTGAAATTGGACTATTATTATAAATATTCTTCTTCTTTGTTACAGTTAGTTGAATTACCCGGAAATGTTTATTACCACACGCAGGCTTTACAAAACGTTCTAGAGATCTCTAACGAGGGGTTGGAATTAGAAGCTCTTGCTGATATTTTCCGAGATGGTCCGTTTACTTGGCGTGCTCGATTTAATATTTCCAGAAACTGGAGTCGTTTTGAAAAATCTAACACGGGGATGGATTTGGGTACGGTTGTTATCGGACGTCCGGTGTATGGTGTATACGCTTATAATGACTTAGGAATTATCGAGAGTGAAGAGGATATTCCGGTTTTTGTAGACCGATGGGGAAATAAGAATCCCTTGTCAAGTGGATCACCAACCCAACCTTTTGTACCGGGATTGAGAATGATCGAGGACGTGGATGGGAACGGAAGGATCAATGAGGACGATATGGTGTACGTGGATTCGGCTCTTCCCATTGCTCATGGTGGTATCGCGAGTGAACTTACGTGGAAAGGATTTGATTTGAATGTGATGTTCACGTATAGTATCGGGCGTCATATTATGAATGCGTACGCAACACCACTTAGTTACACTTCCTTGAGATATAAGGATAAACCTTTGTTTACGAATGTGGCAGATGCGACGTTTTGGACAAAATCGGGAGATAAGGCTGACTATCCCGCTCTTATGGGATCATACGGGTACGTGGGCCAGTTCGATGGGTGTTATGCTTCAAACATTGAGAATGTTCATCATCTGCGCTTGAAACAATTGACGTTAGGTTATAATGTACCTAAAGAGTGGCTGAAAAGGGTGAATATAGAAGGGATTAGATTGTTCCTGACGGGAGAGAACTTGTTTTTGTTGACGAACTATTCCGGTTTGGATCCTGAAACAGTAAATCCGGCGAGGGGAGGAATTGATGATTTCTCAAATTATCCTTTGGCACGTAAATTCACGTTAGGTTTAACTTTAAACTTTTAATCATGAAGAAGATATGCGTACTTGTTATAATGGCTTGGGGAATGTTTTTTTCCTCGTGTGATAGTGTGTTAGATGTTACTCCGGAGAATGAAATCACTTTTACGAATTTCTTTAAAAGTGAAGAAGATTTGAATGCTATAAATGCTCAGATGCATAGTTTTATGAAAACATTGGGTGCGGCAGAGAATATGCATGTAAAAATGGGATTAATTTATGATTACACGTCTTCTGCTACCAATAATGATGTAAAAAAATTGTTACCGACAGCTGTGGTTAATGGGGTCGGAACCAATTGGAATATACATTATAACGTGATTCATTTTGCCAATTTAATTCTGGATAATATTCATCGAGTAGGGGATTTGACTGAGGATCGGAAGAATTTCTATTTGGGGCAAGCCTATTTTGCTAAAGGATATATGTACTATTGTTTAGCTCGTGATTGGGGAAATGCCGTGATTACGAAGGATAGTGAATCACAAGCAATGCTGGGGAATAGTACGGCAGAAGAAGTTTTGGCGGAGGCAATTCGTAATGGGAAATTGGCTGAGGGAATTTTGGGGAAATACGAAAATCTGGTCGATTTAAGTGGAAAGCCTTTAGCAACAAAGCAATATGGGAGTAAAGGGGCTGCCACTGCTTTGCTTGCACATGCCTATGCGTGGAAAGGTTCTATGATAGATTTATATGGTTGGAATGATGATGCGAAGGAGGCTTATGAAGAGTCTATTCATTGGGCTACCGAGTTGATTGAAGGGCGGGCTGGAGCATATAGTTTGGAGACTTCTGTGGAAAGTTTGTGTGTTAATACTTTGAGTGGGTATGGAAGTGAAAATATTTTTTCTTTGGCATTTGACGAGTACGCTTCTGCTTATCCGATGACAACATCGTTGGCTCGTTTTTTTACCACTTGGCCGGTAAACACGACAGCGACCCCCGCGGCGGTAAAAACTCGTTCTTACTGTGTGAAAGCTTCCCGTATCCAAGAAATGTACGAAGAAAAGGATGAACGTCGTAATAGCTTTTTCTATAAATTGGATTCGATGGCAGGAGTGAATACGGCTACTACTGGCGGATATGCTTACGTGTATAAATGGAGAGAAGGTTATTATAAAACAACCGTTACGGGATCCGTGAATATGATTAGTGTAAAAGCGGATTATGTGATGTGGCGTTTGGCCGACATTTATTTGTTACGTGCAGAATGTTACGCTAAACTGGATGATTCTCGGGCTAAAGATGATTTAAATGTGATCCGTCGTCGGGCTAAAGCAACGGAATATCCGGCTGCAGGGGAAAGCGATATTCGTATGGCGATTTTCCGTGAGCGTGAAAAAGAGTTACTCTATGAAGGACATCGTTACTATGATGTCGTACGTAATAATTACTTGATAGAGTTAGATCCGGTATATGCAGAGCTAACGAAACAAGATATTCAAGATGGAGTTCTGTACCTACCGATTCATACGAAAGCTTTTACAATGAATGATATTCTGAGACAAAATCAGTATTGGTTTAAATTTGAAAATTAATGATATATGAAAAAGATACTATTGGCAATTAGTATAGTGTTAACTATTGTATCCTGTACAACGGATTACAATATGAATAATACGGGATTAGCTAACGGGAAATTTGACGGGACAATGTATGATTATTTTCATTCGGATTCTTATAATTGGGATTCATTAATTATCATGATTGACCGGGCTGGATTACAGGATTTGTTTAACGGGGAAGTGGAAGGATACGAGGAGATTACCTTTTGGGGACCGACGAATAATTCCATTCGTCGGTGGATGCTGGAAGGGGGAACGGGTGTTCCGAGACGTCTGAAAGATTTAAGTCCGGAAGAGTGTCGTAAATATGTGATGGCTCATGTGGTAAAAGGTAAAACGATGCTAAACGATATCCCTCGCGGTACGATTAACATGGGGAGTGTTTCTGGAGGCATGACAATGTACGGAGAAGATAACAAGAATGAAATGTGGGTGTACACGGAACAATTACCTTATAATGGAGTAATTGATGTGGGAGCCGTAATCATCAAAATTCGTTCGATGAGAACTTTGGTGGATATTGACATTGCTTCTTGTAACATTGAGCCTACAACCGGGGTAGTACATTCTCTGCACCCGAATTATACTTTAGGAGAGCTTTAATCGTTGTAATATGTGAATTTTACCAAGATGAAACAGATATATTTACTTTTATTCGGAGTGTTGTTTTTTGTTGGATGTCACGATACAAAAATCGGGTATTTAAAGACAGAAAATGCAAGTTACGGTATTGATTCATTGATAATTCGTAAAGAATTGGATATGACAAATGCTGATGATAAAAATCGGGTTGAAAAGGAGATCCCGTGGTTGACGGATAACATACAAGGCGTTTTGGGTACGGCTCCTATACGCTATAAATTGTCGGGCGTGAAAGCTCCTTCCGTAGAGGCTGAAACTATTTTCTTGAAAGAGTTTAAAGTGCGTGGGGGTGGAAGAATGGAATTGCCTCTTTACACGGAACTACCTGTTGGTAGATATGTAGTGTCACTTTATT